>NZ_PKUB01000041.1 GCF_002868845.1 Desulfuromonas sp. | reverse complement strand
CAGCCGGATCGACGGCTTCGTCGAAGGTTTCGAAACCCAGGACCTGGGCTTGAAAGAAAAGGAACCCTCGCCGAGCATCCTTTCCGCCGGCGAGGGCGAGATATTGAAAGGGGCCGGGGCGAAAAAGAGGGGGACCTCCAAGGAGAATAAATGAAAAAGCACGCCCTTTCGGGCGCCTTGGGACCTTTTCCACAAAAACTGTGGAAAACTTGTGGAAAAGGGTGTTGGCTGGAGACTCCCCCCCGGTCATCAAAACCTTTCCAACAAAGTGATTATTTTTTAGGCAGAAACTTTCATCATAAAAATCAACTACTTGGAAAAACCTTCCAAACCGCCATGTCGGGCGAGCGCCCCTCGTCCCTTATCCTTGGTTTTTATTAAAAAAGAGAGCAAAAGTGTTTATAAAACTATTAGTTGTATTCATTGTAGTCCCTCTGGTGGAGTTGTTCGTCCTGCTGGAGGTTGGCTCTATGATCGGAGCATTTCCGACCATAGCATTAATCATTTTAACGGGAATTTAAGGGGCCTACCTGGCCCGAACCCAGGGATTCGATCTCCTGCGCCGAATTCAATCCGAGATGGAACAGGGGCGCCTGCCCACCGAGGATCTGCTCGATGGAGCAATGGTTCTGGCCGGCGGAATTGTTCTTCTCACCCCGGGGTTCTGCACCGACCTTCTGGGCTTCATCCTCCTGGTCCCCTTCACCCGCGCCCACGTCAAGCGCATCGCCCGCCTCTGGTTCCTGAAACAGGTGAATCGGGGCAACCTTACCATTCGGCGCTTTTAGCACCGCCTCAGCAGAGGGGACGCTCCCCCAGGGCCGGTCCAGGCTGTTGGAATGAAGTCGAAACCGGCGATCTCCTCCCGAAAAGACGCCAGCGCCTGAGCGGTGGCGTCCCACAAGAAATCGGCATGCCCCACCCTCTTGCGCTGCACGATCTTCATCGAATGGTCGACAATGGCCATGCAGCGGGTAGTCTCGGCAACGATCACAGCTCCCCCTGGCGGACCTTCTTTTGAACCAATCAAAGTGGAGGGAAGTGTCAATAAGACGATGGGAGGGGAAAGGGGCCGTGGAAAGGTCTTTCAGCCCCCCCTTCGGGTGCTGATTCCCCTGATCCCCATATCCGGAATGCCTCGGCGGAGCACTTCGGAAATCTCGCGGACCGGCAAGGGATGGCTGAACAGATAGCCCTGCATGAACTGACACCCTTCGTCCCCGAGCAGGACGGCTTGATCGTGCATCTCAACCCCCTCGGCGATGACATCGAGCTCAAGGCTATGAGCCAGGGCTACGATCGACCTTGCGATGGCTGCGTCCTTCCCCTCGGTAGCGATGTCCTTGATAAAGGCCCGATCGATCTTCAGAGTGTCGATGGGGAAGGATTTGAGATGGCTCAGGGAGGAATACCCCGTACCGAAATCGTCAACGGCGATGCGGATTCCCAAGTCCTTGAGCCTGCTCAGCAGTAATGCGGCGTCCTGCTCCTTTTTCATGACCAGGTTTTCCGAAAGTTCGATTTCCAGGACGTGGGAATCGATGCAGGACTCGCGCAGGACAGTCGAAACGGTCTCTATTATCCGTTCCAGGGCGTACTGCTCCCCCGAGAGGTTGACGGCCACGCGCTGCGGGCAGAGACCGGCTTCCTGCCAGGTCTTAATCTGGACACAGGCCGTTTGCAGAACCCATGCGTTTATGTCGAAGATCAACCCGGACTCTTCGGCGACGGAAATAAAAGCTCCGGGGGAGAGGAGCCCCCGCTCCGGATGATCCCAACGGATGAGCGCTTCTACCCCGAGAATGCTTCCGTTCAAGAAGTCGACCAGGGGCTGGTAAAAGAGTCGGAATTCATCGCCTGCGAGGCCTTTGCGAATTTCGCTCTCCAGGGTCAAGCGTCCTGCCGCGGCAAGGTTCATCGAATCGTTGAAGAACTGCAATTTGTTCCGACCCTCGTCCTTGGCCTGGTACATGGCGATATCGGCGTTCTTCATCAGGGTTTCGAGGTCCGTCCCGTCCTCGGGGAAAAGGCTGATTCCGATACTGGCGGTCACCAGGACCTCGCGCCCTTCGACGACGAGCGGCTGGGAAATCGCATCCAGGACCCTGGCTGCGACCCCTGCAGCATCCCGGGGTTGGGTTATTTCGGCCAGCAGGATGGTGAATTCATCCCCTCCCCTGCGGGACACGCAGGGCATCGCCCCTCCCCCAACGGGGCGGGAAATGGAGTCGCACTTTCTGACAACCCCCAGGATGCGCCGGGCGATTTCCGTCAGCACCGTGTCGCCAAACCGGTGCCCGAGATTGTCGTTGATCCTCTTGAAGCGGTCGAGGTCGAGAAAGAGCAGGGCCATGGACCGCTCGGACCGTTTGCAGGCGGCAATGGCCTGGTGGGTCCGATCGTTAAAGAGATGGCGATTGGCCAGTCCGGTCAAGCTGTCGTGATAGGCGAGAAACTTGACTTTTTCCTCGGCGCGCTTGAGTTCGGTGACGTCCTGCACCGTCCCGACGACGGCGCTGGGCCTCCCCCGGCCGTCGCAGACGACCTCCCCCAGGTGCTGAACGACCCTGTTGTCCGGGCCGGGGCCATTCAACCGATAAGTCAGAGAGTAGCTCTTGCGCTTTTCCAGAGCGTTTCCCATGACCCGGGTCACCATGCCCCGGTCCTCGGGGTGGGCCGACTCGAAAAAGAGACTCCAGTCCGGCGGTTCCTGCTGATCTTCGATTCCGAGGAGGGCGCCCAGCTCCGGCGAGCAATGAAAGGAGTCCCGCTCCAGGTCAAGTTCCCAACTGCCGAGTTGAGCGATGCGATGAGCTTCGGCAAGCCTGGCTTCGCTTTTGGCAAGGCGCAACATGGCTCCGTTGGCGCGCAGTACGTAGCGAGCCCGGTATCCGAGCATGGCCCAGTTGAACGGCTTGGTCAGGAAGTCGTCTGCCCCCACGTCGAAGGCCATGTGAACCGATTCGACATCCTCCAGTCCGGTCATGATGATCACAGGAGTGCGGCGGCCCCCCGGAAGTTCCTTGAGTGCCTCGCAGGTGGCAAACCCGTCCATTCCGGGCATGACCAGATCGAGGAAAACCAGGTCCGGGATGCTGCGCTCGAAGCTTTTCAGCGCCTCCCAGCCGTCCTCGGCCTCGTCCACGGCAAACCCTGCCTGCTCCAGCGATGCGCGCATCAGCAGGCGCATCGACATGTCGTCATCGACGATAAGGACTCTCGGTAGATCGCTCTTTTCGGCCTGCCGGGTCATTCCTTTGGGTTCCTAGCCTCGGTGAAGGGTGAAAGTGACGGTTGTTCCCCTGCCGGGTTCGCTCTCGACCCAGATCTTCCCATCGTGCGCCTCGACAATGTTCTTGGCGATAGTCATCCCCAGCCCGAGACCTTCGACCGCGGTGTTGGAGGCATCGGCGCGATAAAACTTTTCAAAGATTCGCGCCGCCTGGTCTGCAGACATCCCCAGCCCTTCGTCCTGCACCGCCACCTGCACGCGGTCCTCGGTGGCGTCCGCCTGAACCTTGATCGCGCCCCCCCCTGGAGAATACTTAATGGCGTTGCCGATCAGATTTTCCAAGACCTGTCCGATCTTGGCGTGGTCTGCATGCAGGGGCAGCGAGGCGTCGGGAAGTATACTCACCCACTCCCACCGGGGGTGCTGTTGTCGTAAGGGCTCGATCACGTTACGGATCAGCTCCCTCGAATCGAAGCGGGTCTTTTGAAGCAGGATCAGCTGCCCCGATTCAATGCGACTCAGGTCGAGAAGGTCGTCCACGATGCGCGAGAGTTTTTCCGCTTTCTCGTAAATACAACCCAGGTGGTCCTTCTGCTCCTGGGGGGCGAGATCCCCTCCTTCCAGAAGCAATTCCGTGAATCCCAGGACCGAGGTCAGGGGAGTCGTCAGTTCGTGGGCGGCGGTCGAGATAAATTCGCTTTTCAACTGATCGACTTCCCGCTCCCGGGTGATGTCGCGAAGAATCGTAATCGTCCCCCTGTGCCCTCCCTCGCAGTTGAGAACATCGCCGCTGCGCGCCTGAATGAACTGCTCTTTATCGCGACCCGGCAACCTGAGTTGAAATTCGAGGTCGGTTTTGCCGCCCCGCTCTTTTCGTTTTCCCAGAAGTTGATCTCGCAGGGCATCGATCCTTATCGCGTCGTTCACGCTGCAGTCGATAACGTCGCTCAGGCGCACGCCGAGCAGGTCCTCGGCCGCACGGTTCATGAGGACGATGCGGTAGCGGGCATCGGTCACCACCAGGCCGTCGACCACGGACTTCAGGATGCCGTCGATGCGATCCCGGGCCGCCTCGGCTTCGGCGAGGGCGATTTTGAGGTTAGCCTCGCTCTTCTCCAGCTCTCGGGTCATGGCGGAGGCGCGCAGCAGATAGCGCACCCGGTACCCGAGCACCGTCCAGTTGATGGGTTTGGCGATAAAATCGGTGGCGCCCACCTCGAAAGCCTGGTGAATCGCATCTATATCATCAAGCCCGGTCACCATGAGAATGGGCAGATGTTCCCCAGAATACCGTTCCCGAAGGGCCCGACAGGTGGCGAACCCGTCGAGTTCAGGCATCACGACATCGAGGACCACCAGGTCGGGACACCTCTCTTCAACGACAGCCAGTGCGACCCTGCCGTTATCAGCCTCGCACACCCGAAAACCGGCCTTTTCCAGGGCCGCAGCCATGACAAGCCTCATAGAGCTGTCATCGTCCACGATCAGAACCAGGGGGGGGGACATTTCGGGCATCTCTGTCATTGGCCGCCCTTCATCCTTCCGGATTCTCTCTGCGCTGCCCGGAGACAGCCCGGGGATCTTGATCCTTTCCGGCCATAGGCTCCAGGGCACAGCACACTCTCTCGTATTCGGTCCTGATTTCGGCGAACAGAACAGCAGCCTTGTCGATGGATCCGCTCCGCCCGCGCCCTTCCATGTCCCGACACAGGGCGGACAGTTTGAGCCCCCCCATATTGCCGCTACTCGATTTCAGGTTGTGAGCGGCCCTGTAGATTCCGTCAGCATCGCAACGGGTGACAGCCTCCTCAAGGGCCGCGAGAGTCTTGGGGCTTTCCTGGAAAAAGGCCGCGATCACCCGGCCCAGGATGTCTGGGGCCCCTTCCCTCTGCAGGGCGCGGATACTCCCGAGGACTTTGCCATCGATGGGTTCCTCCCCTTCCTTGCCCTCACCCAGATGGCCAGTTCCGGAATTCCCCCCGGTGTCGCCTGCCTGTATCGGTGGACTCCCCTTCGCTTTCCCCTGCCCCCGGGCCCAGCGCTTCAGAACCGACCGCAGGTGCCCCAACTGGAAGGGCTTGGTCAGGAAATCGTCCATTCCGGCCGACAGGCATTTTCTGCGATCTTCTTCGAGGACATGGGCGGTCAGGGCGATGATTGGCGTACGCCGGGCTTCCCCTCCTCGCGATTCCATGGTGCGCATTTGCTCCGTCGCTTCGTATCCGTCCATCTCCGGCATCTGGCAATCCATGAGGACCGTGTCGAAATGGCCGCGACCGAAAACCTGGAGAGCCTCCTTGCCGTTTCCGGCGACCTGGACCTGGCAGCCGATCTTCTCGAGCATCCCGAGGGCGACTTCCTGGTTGACGGGATTGTCTTCGACGAGAAGGACCCGGGCCGAAAGAAGATCTTCTGGCTCGTGCAGAGTGTAGCGGGTGACGAATTGGGGGCCGTCCGGATCGGTCGAGGTGCCCATAACGGTGCGCAGGCACTGAAGGAGTTCAGCCTGCCGGACCGGCTTGGTCAAATAAGCCCGGATTCCCGCCCTCCTGGCCCTCTGCGCATCCCCCCTGATACCGACGGAGGTCAGCATGATGAGACGCAGGGCGGCATAAGCGGGCTCCGACTGAATGGCCTCGGCCAACTCGATCCCGCTCATTCCCGGCATGTTGTTGTCCATAATGACCAGGTCGGGGAGGTTCCCTTCGGACGCGCTGTTTCTCAGGCAGTCGAGCGCCTCCTCGCCTCCCTTGGTCTTTTCGCAGTGAAGTTCCCAGATCTTGAGCTGGTGTTCGAGGATGGTGCGGTTGGTTTCCCTGTCGTCTACGATGAGGACCCGCAGCCCCTTCAATTCCTGGCGCGGGACAACCAGGGGCGGAACAACCGGGCTCCCCTTTTCCAGCAAAAGGCTGAACCAAAAGGTCGATCCTTTCCCGGGGACGCTCTGGAACCCGATCTCGCCCCCCATCATCTCGACAATCTCCTTGGAGATGGCCAAACCGAGTCCGGTGCCGCCGAAGTTGCGGGTGGTCGACTCGTCGGCCTGGGTGAAGGGCGTGAACAGCCGGGCCCCCTCCTCGGCGGAGATGCCGATGCCGGTATCGCGAACCGCGAAGTGAATTTTCGCCCTGTCTCCCGCGTCCTCCAGGATTTTCACCTCTACCACGACTTCACCCTCGCGGGTGAATTTGATGGCGTTGCTGAAGAGGTTGGACAGCACCTGCCTCAGGCGGCTTGGGTCGCCCTTCAGCCCGGGCGGCAGGCCGCCGGCGATGAGAACCCCGAGTTCGACGTCCTTGTCCTGAGCGTTGGCGGCGAACAGCTCGGCGACGTCTTCGACCATCTGCCGCAGGTCGAAAGGAACGCACTCGAGTTCCAGCTTCCCCGCCTCGATCTTGGAGAAATCGAGAATATCGTTGATGATGTTCAGCAGGGACTCGCCGGAGTTGCGAACCGTCTTCACCAGCTTGCGCTGCATGGAAGAGAGGTTGCTCTCAAGGAGGAGTTCCGACATGCCGAGCACCCCGTTCATGGGGGTGCGGATCTCGTGGCTCATGTTGGCCAGGAACTGGGATTTGGCCCGGCTCGCCTCCTCGGCTTGGTATGCGAGGGCATAAGCCTTGTCCATGGCCTCCTCCAGGTCCCGGGTCCGCTCCTCGACCTCCCGCTCCAGACGTTCCTGGTGCTCTTTTTCTATTCCTCGGTACTCCCTCAACTTTCCCAACATGTCGTTGAAGGTCTCGGAAAAGGAGGCGATTTCGTCCTGGCCTCGAATGTCGAGATGGTGATCCAGGGAGCCCAGGGAGACCTCGCGGGCGACGTCCTCCAGCTCCTTGATCGGGGATATGATCCGCCGGGTCATCAATACGGTCAGGCATGACCCGAGCAGCACCGCGAAGGAGGTAAAGAGCAGGGCGGAAAGGAAGTTTTTATGCAACCGGCGGTGCAAAAACTTCTGGGTCAGGCCGAGCTGCACGTACCCGAGAAACTCGGCGTCGATATCCCCCTCATCGGAAAAGAGTTCCTCTGCTTCGTCCCCCGATTGACTGAAAACGGGTGCCCAGAAATCGAAAATTTGCTCTCCGCTGTCTGGGTTCCGCAGTTCCTGGTGAAGGATTGTTTGCGAGGGTCCGGGGCCGGTCATGAGGCTCGGTCCGGGAATGAGGCCGGAGGAGGTTCCGGCCTTGGAGAAGACGAGCCGCCGGTCCTCGGTGAAGACGGCCAGGTAGGCGACCGCTTCATAGACGAACAGGCCCTCGGCGATGCTCTTCAGAGACTGGGGATCCTCCGTATAGAGGGCGTATTCGCTGTCCTGAGCAGCGGTAGCCGCAAGGGACTCCCCGAGTCCGATCAGCTCCCGAAACCCCTCTCTCCGGTCATGGTGCCGCTGGAAAAAGACAATCCCCATGGCAGTGACCAGGATGAGCAGGATGGTCAGAAGGTTGATCTTGGTGGCGAGGGTGATTCGCCATTTCCCCATGGTTTTGACCACGATTTCTCTTAAAACGTCTCTTGAGCCCCGTCGACAAGCGACGGAGGCAGTCCGATTTTCATCTTACGGGCGGTTTTCAGGTTCAGCGAATAGGTTATCTTTCGGGGCGATTCGACGGGCAGGCCCTCGGGCGCCTGCCCCTGGAGCGCCCTGAGGGCCAACTCTCCGCACTGACGGCCGATATCGCGGTAGTCGCGGTCTAGGGCGTAGAGGGCTCCGGCCTTGACCCAGGCCCGGGAGAGGCCGACAAAGGGGATCCGGTTGCGGAAGGAAAAGAGCAGGATGCTCTTGGCCGTCTGGGGGGTCAGCACCACTCGGTCGCTGATTCCCCATAGGACATCAGCCTCTTTGGCCAATCTTTCGAGCGCCTCCGGCAGATCCTGCGGATCGTCGACCTGCCGGGGAACGACCCTGAAACCATAGGTTGCGGCGATCTCGGAAGCCGCAGCCACCCCCTCCCCGTTCTCGGCGGAATTGTAAAGGACCCCGACGTTGAGCATTTTTGGGAACATCCTGCGCATCCACTCCATCTGGGTTTGAAGGGGGATATCGAGGACGACCCCGCCGACGTTGCGTTGCCGGGGGATGTCGCGCCGGTCCAAGACCATGCCGGCCACGATGGGAACATCACCACGCTGCGCGCATGCCGCGTTCAAGGCCGCCGTGCCGAGGGCGAGAATCAGGTCGGGTTTCCCCTTCTTCACCTTTGCAACGACAGCCATGGCCTCTTCTTCCGTCCCCACCAGGGTGTGGATAGACAGGTCGACTCCTCCGGCCTTCCCCTGCAGAAGTTCCCTCACCCCTTCCGTGGCCTCCCGAAAAGGCGCGCGCTCGGAGCTCACCAGCAGAGCCACCCTGGCGGGCGATGGCGAGGCGGCGAGGACAGGCGCGCTCCAGGCGAGGCAGAGCCAGGAGGCGAGCAAACCGAAGAAGATTGTTTTTCTTATCGACAGGATCATGGCCTGGGTTAAACCCTAAAAGAGATAAGTCACCTTGAAGCGGAATGTCCTCCCCTCCTGGGCGATGGCGTCCTGAATATGCTCTTCGGAGCCGGGGTCGCTATAGTCCTTGTCGAACAGGTTGTAAATGCTCGCCGAGAGTTCAAGCCCCTCAAGCACGTCCTGGCTTGAGAGGGTCAGGTTGGTCAGCGCGAAACCGCCGACCTCGCCGCCCTGCACCGTCTTCCGTGAACTGGTGTAGCGCTCCTCAACGGCGATAAAGACCTTGTCCCATACCAAGGGCAGAAGGAGGTTGAGCTTGGCCAGGTGCTTGGGGGAGTTGGAGAGAATGCTCCCTGTCTCCTTGTTTTCGGTCTCCTGGAAGGAATAGCTGATGCGCCCTTCGATCCCGTTCTCCCACTTCCCCTCGAGCTCCACCTCCGCTCCCAGGGCCCTCACCTCGTCGATATTTTCGAAGACCAGCAGGTCATCGGAAGGATCGGTCTTTAGGTTGATCAGATGATCGATCTGGTAGTAGAAGCCGCCAAGAACCCCCCGCAGGTGGTCTCCCAGGTACTGCTCCCAGACGATCTCGTAAGTGCGAATGGTCTCGGGATCCAGGTCCGGGTTGGCTTTCGTGGTCTCCCCGCCGTCGTGGTAGTAGAGTTCATAGGCGCTGGGGGCCCGAAAGGCCTCGCCGTAGAGCAGCTTGATCGCCGTCTTCTCCAAGGGGGTGAAGATGAGTGCCGTGCGGGGATTGAGAGTGCCGCCGAAGGTGCTGTAGTGGTCGTAGCGCAGGCCGACGTTCAGGCTCAGGTTGTCGAGGAGGCGCACGTCGTCCTGAGCGTAAAGAGCCCAATAATCGCTGTCCCGCCGATCGTCCAGGTAGACCTCTTCGTCGAAATTGGACTGGTCCTGACGGTAGTCTTTCTGGTACTCCCCGCCGAGAACCACCTGGTGCCGCTCCAGTACCCTCCGGGTGTACTGCGCCTCCGTCCCCACCCAGTGCCCGCCTGCATCATCCATGTTCACCACCAGGTAGGGGTCCTCTTCTTCGGTCTCCGCGTAGTCGTAGGCATAGTCGCCGTCGTAGCCGTAGTGGCCGTAGTGAACCCTGGCGTTGAGGTTGCCCCCGTCCGTGAAGGTGTGGTCGTACTGGAGAAAGAGGTAGGACTGCTCGTCGATGGTCCGGGTTCGGGGGTCGTTGAAGACCGTCTCCCAGGGTGCGGTGGGTATATCCTTGCTACTCTTGGCCAAAGCTCCCTCAAGGGTGAAATCACCCCAGGCGAGCTTGGCAAAGAGGTTGAAAAGCTCGAGCCCGTCGTTGTTTTCCGAGATACCGCCGTTTGTCTCAGGGTCGTCGAATTCAGGATAGTAGAGGTCGCCCTGGCCGTCGCTTTCGCCATAAGTGGCGGAAACGAGGGCCTCCAACCCGCCAGGGAAGCGCTGGCCATAGGTGGCCCGACCGTCCCAGCTGGCGTGGCTGCCCGCCTCGCCGGAGACCTCCACTCCCTGGACGTCGCGGCCCCGCCGGGTGATGACGTTGATTACACCGAAAAAGGCGCTGGTGCCGTAGAGGGAGGAGCTGGGACCGCGGATCACCTCGACCCGGTCGATCAGATCCACATCCAGGGGAAAGGACGGTCCGAGGCCGGCGCTGCTGTAGATGTTGTCGTTGAGCTTCTGCCCGTCCACGAGCAGAAGGATGCGGCTGTTGTAATCGCCGGGGCGGCCGAANCTGCCGAGGATTTCAGAAAGGCTGCGGTAACCGTAGCGCTTGATCTCGGCGGAGGTGACGATGCTCACCGACGAGGGGGCCTCGGTGACCTTCTGCTCGTACTTGGACGCGCCGAAGACCGACGGGATTTCCTCGAAGAGCATCATTTCGTCCCCCAGGGGGTCCGGAGACGCCAAACCGGCCGACGCCGTCAGCAGAAAACCCCAAACGATCAGCCCACAAAGGATAACCCTCTTGCCTCGCTGCATGAAACAGTCCCTCCATTGAAGTTTATTAACAGTCGTCAAAAGAAAACGCCCACCTTCTTCCAAAGGTGGGCGTAATCATAATTGATTCGCAGGATGACAATAATTACGCTCCCTTCGGCAGCCCGGCTGTCCTTTTTTGGCAAGGACCCGTGGCTTTGCGTCCCCCGATTGCTCGAGGTTTGCTTTTATCGAAGAGCTATTTCCTTATTTAAATACCATGCATACGAAATTCAGGTCAAATATAATCACTCAAAACTGCATATCGTCCATAATAAAAGTACGATCACTCCGCCTTTCTTGTTGTTTTGTTATTAAACAGCTCTTCCCAACAGAACGCTCCCAGGGTTTTGTTGTTTCGTTCCACAAAGACCCCCATGGTGTCCCTTGTCGAAGGCCTTTCGCGTGGACATGGCCAAGTCACAGA
Source organism: Desulfuromonas sp. (assembly GCF_002868845.1). Taxonomy (NCBI): domain Bacteria; kingdom Pseudomonadati; phylum Thermodesulfobacteriota; class Desulfuromonadia; order Desulfuromonadales; family Desulfuromonadaceae; genus Desulfuromonas; species Desulfuromonas sp. Next base: position 270,127 of record NZ_PKUB01000041.1, on the reverse strand, counting down.
CCAGCTGGGCCAGCATCTTCGCTTCTCGTCGGCCGTCCTGCAGATGCCGCTGTCCTTCACGGTCAGGGGCAGAGGTTGAAAGAAGGATCCTGACGGGTGTCGTCGGTTGGGGATGGTCCGGCCACCGGGTGGGCGTGCAGGGGATCTTCGACCCCGCTGGAAGCGGCAAGGGTCACGGTGGGCTTGGGCAATATGGGGCGGTCGTGAGGAAGGTCGATGGCGCCGAACCCGGCTACCCCGCGGCTGAAAAAGACGATGCCGAGGACCAGGGGCAGAGCTACGTTGGATATAAAGTGAAAGGCCAGGCCCCGGCTGCGCCCCCAAACTCTCTTCATGGCCGTCAGGCGGAAGTACTCTTTTTCGGCCAAGAGGCGGACCAGGGAAACTAAAACGACGTAGAGGGCAAAGAGCCCCATGGCGATGTACGGGTTTCCGAAATCATGGGCCGAACAGTCCACTGTCATCTCCTGCAGATCGTGGCACCCGGAATCCTATAGTTGAATTATAAGAAATTTTTACAGTTTATCAAGAGAATACAGCCCCCCTTTGTCGAATTTTAAAAAACCGTTCTACTTGTGGAGAGCGGATAAAAAAAGGCGCCGGTCAGAGGCCGGCGCCTTTGGGACGGGGAAAAGCCCTCCGGGGTCTACATCTCGTCCAGAAAGTGCTTTTCGTAGAGGTCTTCCAGTGCCTGCAGATGGCGGGTTTCATCGTTGAGCAGGTGGTCAAAAAGTTCGGCCATGGGAGCACCGGCACACCCCTGAGCCATCTTCTGGTAGAAATCGATGGCCCCCTTCTCGAGATGAATGGCGTAGGCCAGAGCTTCGCGCACCCCGGCATCGGCCTGCAGTTCCTCGACCCTCAGAACGTAGTAGAGGTTCATGGTCGGAACGGGCTTGGCCATCCCCTCCTCTCCCTCTACAAATCCCTCCACGAGGGCCTTTTCAAGCATATGCTTGTGCTGAAGTTCGTCGAGAGCGGCTTCCTTGAGAATGCCTATGGCGTGCTTGTCCTTGACCTTGCGGATGGCCCCCAGGTAATTCCTGAACCCCTCGCGCTCCATCTCGACAGCCTTTTCGATGGCCGCCTCAAAGGTGTAACATACCTGTCCTTCTGTGCTCATGGGAAATCTCCTTGGTTTTCAATAGATTACAATGTAGCCGTGTTGTTCGGCGATTTTCGATATTTCCAGCACATCGTCTATGTGGTAGTTCTTCCCTTCGAGGGTGAAGTCATAGCCACCGGCGGGATCTTCCTTGGCCATCCCGATGAGGTATTCAAAGCTTGCGGTCTTTACCGTCTCCATCGAACCCATCCTCCCAAAACTGGTCTTTTAGAGATCCTTTTTCTACCACATAGCCGGACGAACCTCAAGGGCCATGGTGGGCACGGTCGAACCGTCCCCCTCACGGGTTCGGCGATCCGCGGCCCGTTCAGGAATCACCCAATCCCTTGGCCCGAGCCAGTCCGGCGGCGCCGAGAATACCCGCGCGCTCCCCGAGCTCACCGCGAACCACCTGCAACCTCCGGCCTGTAACCTCGAAGGCTCGACAGCGCAATTCGGCATGAAGAGCCGGCCTCATGAGATCGATACTCTCGCTCGCCCCTCCGGCCAGCACCGCGCCGTCCAGGTTGAGCAGATTGGCAATGCCGGCCAGCGCTTGGCCCAGGCGTCTCCCGGCCTGCTCCAGGGCCTTCCGGGCGACCCGGTCACCGCATCTCGCTGCCTCCGCCACCCGGCGGCTCGTCAACGCCGAACCGGCCTCGCTCAGCTGTGACGCCTGCCCGGCGGCCAGGGCCTCCCTCACCGATCGCACGATCCCCGTAGCGCTGGCGTACTGTTCGAGGCACCCCCTGCTGCCGCAACCGCAGGGCCGGCCTTCCGGTTCGACCGTGACGTGCCCTGCCTCCCCGGCGGCCCCGTCCGCCCCGGTCCAGAGCCGGCCGCCAAGAACCAGGCCGCCGCCGACCCCCGTTCCCAGAGTCAGAACGATAAAGGAATCGAAGGCGCGGCCGGCCCCGTACAGATGTTCGCCCCAGGCGACGGCATTGGCATCGTTGGCCACGGAGACGGAAAGACCGAGGGCCTTTTCGAGGTCGGCGGCGAAGGGAATCCCGTTGAGCGGCGACAGGTTTGGGGAAACCCGCACCGTGCCGTCGAGCGAAATGGCACCGGGCACGCCGATCCCGACCCCCCGCACCCGCAGCCCCCCGGCGTTCCCAGCCTGTTGAAGGCTGCGACAGAAATCGACCAGCCGACCGAAGAAGACATCGAGGCCGTCGTCGATACGGGTCGCCATGCGGGATTCAAAGTGAAGTCTGTCGGAGTCGCAAACCAAAGCCCCCCGGCAGTTGGTCCCCCCCAGGTCGATCCCGATCAGGGTGTCGTTGCTCAAGGCTGCCTCGATCCCGCCTCGGTGGCGATGGCGAGCTTGCCGAACCCGGCCTGCTGCGCCGCGTCCATCAATTCAACTACCTTCCCGTGCCGGGCCTCCCGGTCGGCGAGGAGCAGGAATGTCGTTCCGGCGGCTCTCTCGCCGGCTTCGGCGAGCCTGGCGCGAAACTCGACCAGGGAAACCTTTTGGTCCTGAAGGTAAATGCCCCCCTCCCTGGAGAGGTAAACCTTGATTTCTTCCGGTTCCTTGGGAAGAGCCTGGGCCCCCGCCTCCGGAAGCTTGACGGATATCCCCGGGGTTTCGATGAAGGTGGTGGAGATCATGAAAAAGATCAGGAGGAGAAACACCACATCGACCATGGGAGTCAGTTCGACCCGGGGCTCGTCCCGGTTGCGCCTTCGAAACCCCATGTCAGCTCTCCTGCCGCCCCAACAGGTCGACCATCCGCAGGGAATATTCCTCCATCTCCAGGATGGTGCGGTCGACCCGGCTGGTCAGGTACTTGTGAAGCAGAATCGTGGGTATCGCGACGGAGAGCCCGGCGGCGGTCGTAATCAGGGCTTCGGAGATCCCTCCCCCGAGGGTGGCCGGGGTTCCGACCCCAGCGGTGGCGATAACCGTGAACGCCCGGATCATGCCGAGAACCGTGCCGAGCAGGCCGAGCAGAGGGGCAATGGTCGCGATGGTTCCGAGCAGGCCGAGATACCGTTCCAGCGGGGCGGCTTCCCTGGCCCCGACCTCCTCCACGGCAGTCTTGATCTGCTCCCGGCTCCGGCCGGCCGAATGAAGGGCGCCAATGAATATGCGGGCCAGGGGCGATCCGGTCCGCTGACACAGGACCAGTGCCTCTTCGAGATGATTTTTGATGACAAGCCCTTCCACTTCCCTGACCAGGGCGAGGCTGCCCCGCCGGACCTTGAAAAAGGTCCAAAAGCGCTCCAGGAATATGGCCAGGGCCAGCACGGAGCAGAACAGGATGGGATACATGAGGGGGCCGCCCTTGAGAAAAATCTCCATAGCTGCTGATTCCTTTGGCAAATAATAACTTACAGACCGGCGGGGAAAGACCCGTTGGAACGTTCTGGCTCAGTCGCCATCTCCGAAGGCGGGGTTGACGCCGTCTCCACCTGCTTGAGCATTTTTTGAAAAAGCGGGGGCAAGATAATCGTAGGTCGCCTGCAGGTGCTGGGGAATCACCCTCACGTCAGCGAAGACCGGCATAAAATTGGTATCCCCGCTCCAGCGAGGAACGATGTGCATGTGAAGGTGGTCAGTCACCCCTGCCCCTGCGATCTGACCGAGATTCATGCCGACATTGAACCCCTGGGGTGAGAATTTCTCCTGCAGGACATCCCGGGCCAGGTTAAGCAGGCGGTGCATCTCGAGGGCCTCGACGTCGGAGAGGACCCCGGGGTCGCAGGTGTGGCGATAGGGAGCGACCATGAGATGACCGTTGGAATAAGGGAACTTGTTCATCAATACAAAGGCGTGATCTCCGCGACGAAGGATCAGTCGCCCCGGATCGTTCGAAGGGTCGCCGAGGCCGCAAAAAACGCATCCCTCCCCTTTCTCCGCCTCACCTTGAATATATTCCATCCGCCACGGGGCCCAGAGTTGCTTCATCGACCGATCTCCCTTTGGAATGGCCTCACTTGTCGTCAATACAGAGAATCCGACCCGAGACGCCCTGGTCGACCTCAAGAACCCCCACCGAGTGAAACGGGGCCCCCCGCCGATCGGTGGGACTGCCCGGGTTGAACAACAGCAGGGACCCGAGGCGACGGCAGGTCGACTGGTGACTGTGTCCGTAGACAAGGCAGTCCAGGTCCTCGCCCAAAAATTCGCCCATGACCCTTTCCTCAAGGGTGTCGGCGGCTCCCCAACCGTGAATCAGGCCGATCCGCGCACCCCCAACGGAAATCACCTTTTTAAAGGGAAGCCCGTACCCAGGGGGATCCATGTTCCCCTGCACGGCATGGACCGGGAGCGGCGCGAAGGCTCCCAGCACGTTCGGATCCACAAGGTCACCGGCATGAAAAACCATGTCGACGTCGGCAAGGAATCGCTCCGCCAACCGGGCCAGAAAAGCAACCCCTTCTTTTCTGTCTTTCAAATGGGTGTCCGAGAGCACCCCTATCTTGATCATGGCATCTCTTCCCTTGATCCTGGCTGGGAGTGGCAAACTTTCGATTTTCTTCAGGATATCCCATCTTTTACTCTCTGGGAAGGGGGAGTGTCAACTCCCTCGCTCCCCCCCCGCCCCGAGCCCCCCCCGATCTGGCTGAAATTCGCCTATTTTTCGACTTCCCGCCGCATCCCGCGGCAAGGGGATCATGGGCCTTTCGCCTCGATTTCCTTGACGATGCCTGAATAGACGATATTTTTGGCATAATAAAAATCATTTTATCTCACTTTGTTCTTTTGGCACCGGCGTTGCTTGGTACGAAAGGGACGTGACCTTTTTAAACATGGTTTTCCTGCTTCCGCCACCGTCATTTAAGCTTGACAAACCCCCAAGGAGAGAACTATTTTACCTTTTATTCTGCTTAAAATTTTGCTTCACTTTCCCTGTCAAGCATCCCTTATGATGCCGAAAACATAAAGCCGTCTCGTTCTCAATAATTTTTACCAGGTCTGGTTTTTTACGGAAACTAAAAATCTCTTTCCAGGAGGATTAGGACTTATGAGCAACAAACAAGACGCCCTCGATTATCACAGCAAGGGCCGCAAAGGAAAAATCGAGGTCATTACCACCAAACCCTGCGCCACCAGCAGGGACCTCTCCCTCGCTTACAGCCCTGGTGTCGCCGAGCCCTGCCTCGAAATCGAAAAGAACCCCAACGACGCGTATAAATATACGGCCAAGGGCAACCTGGTCGCCGTCGTCTCCAACGGCACCGCCGTTCTTGGCCTCGGTGACATCGGCGCCCTCGCCGGCAAGCCGGTCATGGAGGGCAAGGGCGTTCTGTTCAAGAGCTTCGCCGACGTCGACGTCTTCGACATCGAACTCGACACCAAAGACAGCGACGAACTGATCCGCACCGTCAAGCTGCTCGAACCGACTTTCGGCGGCATCAACCTCGAGGACATCAAGGGGCCTGAGTGCTTCTACATCGAGGAGGAGCTGCAAAAAATCATGAGCATCCCGGTCTTTCACGACGACCAGCACGGCACTGCCATCATCTCCGCCGCCGGAATGCTCAACGCCCTGGAGATCATCGGCAAGAAGGTCGAAGAGGCCAAGATCGTCGTCAACGGCGCCGGCGCCGCCGGCATCGCCTGCGCGAACCTCGCCATCACCATGGGCATCGACAAAAACAACGTCATCCTCTGCGACACCAAGGGCGTCATCTACAAGGGGCGCACCGCAGGGATGAACGAGTACAAGGAGCGCCTGGCCGCCGAAACCGACGCCCGCACCCTCGAAGACGCCATGGTGGACGCCGATATCTTCTTCGGCGTCTCCGCCAAGGGGGCCCTCACTCCCGAAATGCTGAAAACGATGGCCAAGGACCCGATCGTCTTCGCCATGGCCAACCCTGACCCGGAGATCACCCCGCCCGATGCGAAAGCCGTGCGCGAAGACGTGATCATCGGCACCGGCCGCTCCGACTACAACAACCAGGTCAACAACGTACTCTGTTTCCCCTTCCTCTTCCGCGGGGCCCTCGACACCCATGCCAGCGCGATCAACGACGAAATGAAACTGGCCTGCGTGAAGGCCCTGGCCGAACTGGCCAAGGAGGACGTGCCCGATTCGGTGCGCAAGGCCTACGCCGGCGAAGAGATCAAGTTCGGCCGCGAATACCTGATCCCCAAACCGTTCGATCCCCGGGTGCTGCTGCACGTCGCCCCCGCCGTGGCCCAGGCCGCCATGGACAGCGGGGTCGCCCGCCGCCCCATCGAGGACATGGACAAGTACAGGGAGCGCCTCGAGGCGATGCAGGGCCGCTCCAAGGAGATCATGCGCACCCTGATCAACAAGGCGAAGGCGGCACCCAAGCGGGTGGTCTTCCCCGAGGGGGAGGAGGAAAAGGTTCTCCGGGCGTGCCAGGTCCTGGTCGACGAAGGGATCGCCAAACCGGTCCTGCTCGGCAACGAAGAGGAGATCCGCGCCAGGATCAAGTTTCTGAACCTCGATCTGGACGACATAGACATCATCGACCCCATGAACTCCACCAAGCGCGCCGAATACATCGACGCCTTCTTCGAGATGCGCCAGCGCAAGGGAGCCACCCGCGCCGAGGCCAAGCGCCTGATCAAGAAAAACCGCAACTACTACGGAGCCATGATGGTCCACAGGGGCGACGGCGACGCCCTGCTCTCCGGCGTCGACCACCACTACCCGGAAACGATCCGCCCGGCACTGGAGATCATCGGCAAGAAAGAGGGACTCTCCAAGGTCCATGGCGCTTACATGATGGTCACCAAGAAAAACGTCACCTTTTTTGCAGATACCACGGTGACCATCGAACCGACCGCCGAGGAACTCGCAGAGACGGCGATCCTCACCGCCGAGAAGGCGACCCATTTTGAAATCGAGCCGAGGGTGGCCATGCTCTCCTTCTCGAACTTCGGAAGCGCCCTTCACCCGCTCACCCTCAAGGTCAAACGGGCCACGGCGCTCGTGAACGAGTGGGCACCCGACTTGGTGGTGGACGGCGAAATGCAGGCCAACGTCGCCCTCGACCCTGACTTGATGGAAAAGCAGTATCCCTTCTCAAAGCTCAAAGGAAACGCCAACGTCTTCGTATTCCCTGATCTGCAGTCGGGCAACATTTCCTACAAGTTGCTCAACAAACTGGGCGGAGCCGAGTCGGTCGGCCCCATCCTGATGGGAATGAAAAAGCCGGTCCATGTCCTGCAGCGCGGGGACGACGTGGCGGACATCGTCAACATGGCCGCGGTGGCCGTTGTCGATGCCCAGGAGGCGCAGGCCTGACCCGGTCCGCCTTTCCCGCATACCGATTTCTTCACACCCAAAGGGGGAGCGCAGGCGCTCCCCCTTTGCCTTTCCCCCTTCCCACCCAGCCCCAATCCTGCTAATATGTCGCCTCGCGCGCAGGCGGCCTCGCTGCACTTGCCCTCGCGGGAAAAGAACGCCGCCCCCGGACAGGGGGCCCAACACCCGAAGGAGCCCTTTTCGTTATGCGTTATATGAGCACCCGCGGCGGAGTCAGCGACATCGCCTTCAAGGACGCTGTCATGATGGGCCTTGCCGACGACGGCGGCCTGCTGTTGCCCGAATCGATCCCCTCCCTGAGTCCCGGGGACATCGAGGCCACGGGGAAACTTGCCTACCCCGAACTCGCCTTCCGGATCATTTCCCTCTTCGCCACAGACATTCCGTCAGCGGACCTCAAGGAACTGATCGACCGCAGCTATGCGAGCTTCTCCCACCCCGAGACCACCCCGGTGGTCCACCGGGACGGCATCTACATCCTCGAGCTTTTCCACGGCCCGACCCTCGCTTTCAAAGATGTGGCCTTGCAGTTTCTCGGCAACCTCTTCGAATACCTCCTGCAGGAGCGTGGAGAGACCATGAACATCCTCGGGGCCACCTCCGGGGACACGGGAAGCGCCGCCATTCATGGCGTCCGGGGGAAGAAGAACATCAATATCTTCATCCTCCACCCCCGGGGCAAGGTATCACCGGTGCAGGAAATGCAGATGACGACGGTCACCGACCCCAACGTCTTCAACCTTGCCGTTGAGGGGACATTCGACGATTGCCAGTCGATGGTCAAAGCCATTTTCGGCGACCTGGAGTTCAAGAGCCGCTACAACCTCGGCGCCGTCAACTCCATCAACTGGGCCCGCGTGCTGGCCCAGGTGGTCTACTACTTTTACGCATTCGGCCGCGTCAGCGCCGAGACGGGGTGCCGGCAGATCGACTTCTCCATCCCCACGGGGAATTTCGGTGACATCTTCGCCGGCTATATCGCCAAGCGCATGGGCCTCCCCGTCCGCAACCTGGTCCTGGCCACCAACGAAAACGACATCCTCTCCCGCTTCGTCACCAGGGCTGATTACACAAAGGCCGAAGTCAGGCAGACATTGTCGCCAAGCATGGACATCCAGATGGCCAGCAACCTTGAGCGCTACCTCTTCTACCTCTTCGGCGGGAACCCGGCCGAGACCCTCGGGGCCATGGAATCCTTCCGGCTGACGGGGCGGATCACCTTCTCCGCCGAGCAGGCCCGCCGCATCGCCAAAGACTTCCTTTCCGCCTCCGGAAACACCGATCAGACCCTCGCCACGATCCGCGACTTCCACAATTAGACCGGGTACATCCTCGACCCCCACACGGCCGTCGGCGTCTACGCCGGCAAACGCCTCTGCGGAGGGGACTATCCCATGGTCTGCCTGGCCACCGCCCACCCGGCCAAGTTCGGCGAAGCCGTCGCCAGGGCTCTCGGCAGGGGCCCCGACATTCCCCCTTCGGTCACCGCCCTCGAATCGCTTGAGCGCCGTTGCGAAACGGTCCCCAACGACCTCGAAGCGGTAAAGACCTTCCTCAGCACAACTGTTTCCTGATCATCAAAGCCTCTCAAGAAACCCTTTGAGGCCATCAACGAAAAAAGCCCCCGGCAGACGCCGGGGGCTTTTTTCGTTGATGCAGAAACCGCTCTAGCAGTCGAAGTACAGAGCGAACTCCTCAGGACAGGGGCGCATGCGCACGGGATCGACCTCGGCCTCGCGCTTGTAGCTGATCCACATGTCGATGACGTCCTCGGTGAAGACATCGCCCTTGAGCAGGAACTCGTGGTCGGCCTCGAGAGCGGTGAGGGCTTCGTCAAGGGTGCCGGCGACGCTGGGGATGTCCTTCAGCTCCTCGGGAGAGAGGCCGTAGATGTCCTTGTCCAGCGGCTGGCCGGGATCGATCTTGTTCTCGATGCCGTCGAGACCGGCCATCATCAGCGCCGCGAAGGCCAGGTAGCCGTTGGCGGAGGGGTCGGGCGTGCGGTACTCGACGCGCTTGGCCTTCTCGTTGTCCGTGACCGGAATGCGAAGGGACGCCGAACGGTTGCGGTTGGAGTAGGCGAGGTTGACAGGGGCCTCGAAGCCGGGGACCAGGCGCTTGTAGGAGTTGGTGGAGGGGGTGGTAAAGGCGCACAGGGCCTTGGCGTGCTTGATGATGCCGCCGATGTAGTACATGGCCATCTTGGAGAGGCCGCCGTAACCGTCGCCGGCGAAGAGGTTCTTGCCTTCTTTCCACAGGGACATGTGGCAATGCATGCCGGATCCGTTGTCATTGAAAATCGGCTTGGGCATAAAGGTGACGGTCTTGCCGTTGCGCACGGCGACGTTCTTGATGACGTACTTGAACCACTGCAGGTGATCGCCCATGGCGAGGAGCGAATCGAAACGCATGTCGATCTCGCACTGGCCGCCGGTGGCGACTTCGTGGTGGGCGCACTCGATATGCAGGCCGACCTCCTGAAGGGCCAGGACCATCTCGTTGCGCAGGTCGATCATCGAGTCGGTCGGGGCGCAGGGAAAGTAGCCTTCCTTGTGCCGGGGCTTGTAGCCGAGGTTAGGCATCTCGTCGGCGCCGGTGTTCCAGATCCCTTCCTTGGAGTCGACGGAGTAGAAGGACTCGTTGGCGGTGGAGGCGTAGCGCACGTCGTCGAAGATGAAGCACTCGGGCTCGGGACCGAAGTAGGCGGTGTCAGCAAGGCCGGTCGACTTCAGGTAGGCCTCGGCCTTCTGGGCGATAAAACGAGGATCGCGGCTGTAGCCTTCCTTGGTGATCGGGTCGATGATATTGCAGATCAGGCTCAGGGTCGGGGCCTTGACGAAGGGGTCGATCTTGGCCGTCGTCGGGTCGGGCATGATCAGCATGTCGCTGTTGTGGATCGGCTGCCAGCCGCGGATGGAGGAGCCGTCAAAGCCGATGCCCTCCTCGAAGATGTCTTCGCTGAACTCGCAGATGGGGGTGGAAAAGTGCTGCCAGATGCCGACGAAGTCGAGGAACTTGAAATCGACGAACTGGACGCCATTATCTTCGGCAAATTTTACAACTTCTTTCGGGGTCATCGAATGTCTCCTTGATGGTAAGATTTCGCTCTTGCGAGCGGATGAAAACAACCTGTTGACGGATACTATCTAAAGGGCATCCTCCCCACGCTCGCCAGTACGAATGCGCACCGCCTCGTCGATAGGGGTGACGAAAATCTTGCCGTCGCCGATTCGCCCGGTCTTGGCGGCTTCGGCAATCGTATCGACCACTTTGGTTACGAGGTCGTCATGAACGACGATTTCCATTTTGATTTTGGGGATGAAATCGACCACATATTCGGCTCCGCGGTAGAGTTCGGTGTGCCCCTTCTGGCGCCCGAAACCCTTGACCTCCAGGACGGTAATGCCCTGAATACCGATTTCGTTCAAGGCTTCCTTGACTTCATCGAGCTTGAAAGGCTTGATAATGGCCTCAATTTTTCGCATAACGCGCTACCTCCCGAAGATGAGTTCTTTCCTTGAAAAAACGAACGCTCAGTATATCCACCCCCCAGCGCCCGTTCAAGTAGTTTCGATGGGTGTTTTTCGCATCAATTGTTAAACTTGTAGCAAATTGTTTGCCTAAAATCTGTCCCGACAGAAATTACAGCCCAAGATACTGTTTTTATTGATATATTGCCCTCGCCACCCGAACCTGAAGGACCGCCCTCTTTGCTGGCCCGCCCCCTGAAGCCCAAAAATTATGCATCACCATTGTTTTCTGTCAATTATTTATGCAAAGATGACATTTTCACCGCGTCCCAAACTCTAAATCGCAATGGGGATTGACCGGCAGATCAATGGATAGTATCTTTTCACAATATTTGTTTTATCATATTCAACAAGGTCCTCCCCATCTATGAATAATGCCTTCACCATCCTCATTGTCGATGACAGTCAGACCCAACTCGCGGTCCTCGAGGATGCACTTGAGCAGCAACATTACCGGGTTTTGACGGCCAGCAACGGAAGAGAGGCCATCACCCGGGTCTACCAGTCCCATCCCGACCTGGTCCTCTCAGACGTCATGATGCCGGAGCTGAACGGTTATTCCCTCTGCCGCCTCCTGAAAAACGATCCCGCCACCAGCACCATCCCCGTCATTCTGCTCACCAATCTCAAAGAACGCCATGACCGATTCTTGGGGGAACATGCCGGCGCCGATTGCTACCTGGAGAAACAAAGCGACCTGACCCCGATCCTCGAAGCCATCCCGTCCCTTCTCCCCCCGTCGCCAGGCGAATCAGCCCCGGCCCCGTCGAGGCCGCACCGGCCACTCGGCAGCGAAGAGATCCAGAACCGCCTTACCACCATTCTGGACCGCCTCCTCTACGAGTCGACAATCTCCAATGAGGTCCTGAAACTGACCGGGCTCGCCCACGACATAGACGCGCTGGCAGCGGAGTTCCTGGGGTTCCTGTCCGCCATCAGACAGTTCAGCGCAGCCAGCCTGCTCCTGCGCGACGGGCGGGACAAGTACGTGCTGGCGGTTCTCCTCTGCGAACCGGTTTCCCGCCCGTTCCTCGACCGGGTCCGGCACGAAACCCTGCGCAAGGCCGGGCTCGGCTCCGTCCCGGAAAACCAGGTCCGGACCCTTCTTCTGGGGGACGAAAAGGCCAGGGATGATAGCCCCGAGGAGGACTTTCAAGTCTTCCAGGCGCTCCCCATCGTCGACAACGGCCTTCAGGCCCTGGTTGCCCTGTTCAACACCAGGCCCCGAACCCTTTCCGAAGGGAGCCGCCATGCCCTGCTCCAAGCCGTGGACCGCTTCCTGATCGTGGCGCGCTATCTGCGAAACTTCAAGAAGACCGAGGAGGTCAAGACCGACTTCGTGTCGATGCTGATTCACGACATGCGTTCGCCCCTGACCAGCATCTCCGGTTTTACCGACGTCCTCTCCGAAGGCATCCTGGGGCCGGTCTCCGGGGAGCAGAAGTCTGCACTGAACAACATTCGCAACGGATGCGAGCGCCTGCTCCTCCTTATCGACGACATCATGGATTTTTCCAAACTGGAAGCGGGCAAGATGCAGCTCTCGACCGTCCCCGTGAAGATCCTGCCCCTGGCTGAACAGGTTGTGGGCGACCTGGCGGGCCTGTTCCGTGAAAAAGACATGAATGTCCATATCGACATCCCCGAGGACCTCCCGCCTGTAAATGGAGACCCCAAGCAGCTCGCCCGGGTCTTTTCCAACCTGCTGTCCAATGCCGTCAAATTCACCCCGGCCGGCGGGAAGATCGTCTTGTCTGCCGCCAAGCCCCTGTTCTGCCCCACCAAACGCCTCAAGGACTGCCTGGAGATAAGCCTTTCCGACACGGGCTCGGGAATACCTCCCGAACAGCAGCAGAATTTATTCCAAAGGTATCAGCAACTCTCCTCGACCAGCGTCTTCCGCAAGGGAACCGGCCTCGGCCTGGCCATCTGCAAGGAAATCGTCACCCTGCACGGTGGCGAGATCTGGGCCGAAAGCCCGGTCGCCGAAGGCAGGGGCAGCCGCTTTGCCTTCACCCTCCCCCTGGCCCCGGCCTGAGGCCGACCCGTCTATCCCTCCGGGTCCTTCCCCCTCAGCTCGCCGAACAGGTCGGGAAAGGCATCCCCGGCGCATAGTGCCGTCCGCCCCCGGGCGTTCGTGGCATAGATGCGGTTCCATTGGCGCCAGCGCACCCACTCTTCTTCAAAGTTGGGGGTGAATATTTCGCCGCCCAAGCCCTCTTCGATTTCCTCCGCACTCCAGAAACGAACTTCGTCAATCTCGTCCCGGGCAAACTCCACACGCCCGTCGTAACGCGCCAGGAACGTAACCACGTTCTCCGACTCGAAGCCGTTGCGGATCCGGGAGGGATAAAGGCGGGTCAGGGCAACCCCCTTCACCCCCAACTCCTCGGCCATTTCCCGACAGGCCGCTGCGAGGTAATCCTCCCCGGGATCGAGGTGGCCGCCGACGCTGGTGTCCCAGCGCCCTGGCTGTACGTCCTTGTCCATGGAGCGCTTTTGGAGCAGCAACCGGTCCCGGCTGTCGAAGAGGAGGACATGGGCCGCGCGGTGGACCAGGGAGGGGTCTCCGTGACACAGCGTACGGGGAGCCTGGCCGATGACCCGGTCTTCCTCGTCGACGATATCGAAGGTTTCGGATTTTCTGGCTACCATCGCGAAACGATCCTCCCCGCAAACTCATCCACGGTCGAAAAAGGGGCTCTTCCCCGTGGCTGAAAGGGGAATGCCGTAAGCGATGGCGACATCGGGCCCCAGCAGTCCGAGTTCAAGAGCAGCCTTGCCGGCACTGTACATGATCCGGTTGTCGACGCGAAGGTCGGCCGCCCGACTGACCGCCGAACCGAGGGCGATCCCCAGGTCCCCGGTATTGAATGAACAGGTGGCCCCGGCCTTCTGCATCGCCCCGCAGTCGGTGAAACCGCAGAACCCGCAATGAGGCAGCCCCAAGGGTTCCTTGCGCGTGCCGAGCAGCACCAGCACCACAACCCCCTCGACATTCCCCGCGTCCCTGGAGAAAAACGCCACCCCGTCGCGCTCGGCGATCTCCCGCATCTTCTCAGTCAGCCTGTCCTTGTCCTCCCCGTCAACGACCGCGGTCACCAGAAGATCCATCCCTTTGCCCTTCGGGGCGGTGCGGGCGGCAAGGCACAACTGTTCAGCGGCCCTGAACAGGCCCTTGGCTTCCACCTCTTCATTGAGAAGCAGCATGTCATCCCCCTATCGTTTGATTTGAGACTTGGGATTACCACGGGTCGGACAGGGTGGTCAAGGGCCGGATGCCCTCGCCCGAAAAGGATCTCTTTATTCATCCTGGACAGGCCAGAACCACCGGGCTCCCACTCACGGTTCGCCCCGGCCGGAAGCGCCTTCAATCGAAATCGATCTGCGCTCTTTGCAAGCGCCCGGAGAAATCCCTGAAAACGGTCTTTATCCGGGAGAAGAAATCGATGGATCCCATCCGCCCACCGACCTCGGGATGCCCCGACCCGGAGTGCTTGAAGCCTCCGAAGGGAAGCTGGATTTCGGCGCCGATGGTGCTGGAGTTGATATAGACGAGCCCGCTCTCCAAATCCCGCTCGGCCCGAGCCGCCCGGTTCACGTCCCGGGTGTAGATGGCCGAGGAGAGACCGAACCGGGTCCCGTTGGCGATTTCGACGCCCTCCTCGAAACTGCCGCAACGCATGACGGCCACAACCGGGCCGAAAATCTCCTCGTTGGCGATGCGCATCGCCGGTGTGACACTGGAGAAGACCGTCGGCTCCACGAAGAACCCACGGCCCATCGCCCCGTCGGTGATCCGGTTTCCCCCGGTGTGCAGATGAGCCCGTTCGTTTTGCCCGATACGGATGTAGTTGAGAACCTTGTTAAGACCCTTCTCGTTGACCAGGGGGCCGATATCGATGCCCTCTTTAAGCCCGTCGCCCATGCGCAAATTGCGGGTGGCCTTGACCAGCCGGTCGAGGAAAGCATCGTGAATCTCCCCATGAACGATGATCCGGCTTGCGGCGGTGCAGCGCTGGCCGGCGGTGCCAAAAGCCCCCCACAGGACCCCCTCCAGAGCAAGGTCCAGATCGGCGTCCTCCATCACCAGGATGGGGTTCTTCCCCCCCATCTCCAGAGCCATGGGGCGGTGCAGCATCGCGGCCTGACGCTCGAGGCCCTCCCCTGTGGTGCATGAGCCGGTAAAGGAGATCCCGTCCACATCCGGGTGCAGAGCAAGGGTTTCGCCCACCACCTCACCGGCTCCCATCACCAGGTTGACAACCCCCGGGGGGACACCGGCCTCTTCGAGGACCTCCACCAGCTTGACGGCGCACAGGGGGGAATCGCTGGAGGGTTTGAGCACCGCCACGTTGCCGCAGACCAAGGCGGCGAAGAGTTTCCACGAGGGGATGGCGACGGGGAAATTCCAGGGAGTGATCAGGGCGAAAACGCCCAGAGGGACGCGAATCGATTTGCAGTCCTTGTCCAGCAACTCGGAGGGAACCGTCTCGCCGGCCAGTCGCCTCCCCTCCCCCGCCATGTAATATGCAAGGTCGGCGGCCTCTTGAATATCGCCGAGCCCCTCGGAGAGGACTTTTCCCATCTCCCGCGTCACAAGCCTTCCGAGTTCTTCCTTGCGCCGCAGCAGAAGGTCGGCCGCGCGAAACAGGATCTCTCCACGACGGGGCGCCGGTGTCCTCCGCCAGGAGGGATAGGCCTCGCGAGCGGCGGCGACGGCCGAATCGACATCCGCGACTCCGGATAGAGGATATTGGGCGAGGCAGTCACGGACGTCGGTGGGGCTTCGGCTGTCACCGTATTTTCCCGTGGACGGAGGGACCCATTTCCCGCCGATAAAGTTCTTCAGTTTCGGTGCCATAGCGACTCCTGGGGGGGGTTACTTTCAGGATAGCAGGAACCCACATCCTTTCAATGACCGGCCCGACCCTGGAATATCCTTGAATCGACCGCCGGGATTATGCATCATGTGGCGTATCCAACCTCGTCAGAGATCCGTTCCAAGGGAGAAGTCCATGACCGACATCCATGCAGCCGCCTTTATTCACCCCTCCGCGAAAATCGCCGAAGACGTCGTCATCGGCCCGGGAGCGTTCATCGACGCCGACGTCGTCATCGGCCGGGGGAGCAGGATCATGCACGGGGCCCATGTCTCGCGCTGGACCACCATGGGAGCGGAAAACCTCGTCTACCCCGGTGCGGTCATCGGCCACGATCCCCAGGACCTCGGCTACGGCGGGGAAGAGGCCTACACGGTCATCGGCGACGGCAACGTCATGCGCGAAGGCTTCACTGTCCACCGCGGCAACCGGGAGGGAACCACGACCGTCATCGGCGACGGCAACTACTTCATGGCCAACAGCCACGTTGCCCACAATTGCGCCGTCGGGGACAATGTCATCCTTGTCAACGGTTCGCTGCTGGCCGGCCACGTGGAGGTCGGCGACCGGGCCATCATCTCGGGCAACTGCCAGGTTCACCAGTTCGTGCGCATCGGCCCCCTCGCCATGATGCGGGGCGGCTCCGGGGCGGCGAAGGACGTCCCGCCCTTCTGCGTCAACGACGACATCAGCCGGATCCGCTCCCTCAACCTTGTCGGCCTTCGCCGAAACGGCTTCGACGCCCAGCGGATTCGCGCCATCAAAGAGGCCTTCAAGGTCATCTTCCGATCAGGCATGGGCCTCAAGGAGGCCGTCGCCCGGGTGGAGGAGGATTTCGACGTCACCCAGGACGTCAGGCAGATGCTCGACTTCATCGCCGCCAGCAAGCGGGGAATCGGCAGCGGACGGGGTACGGGGCGGGACTAGCGGCAGGGGGATATCTCGAGGGCTGAACGCATCGCTGTGCAGAGATGAAAAAAGGGGTTAGCCGAAATCGGCTAACCCCTTGAATTTATGGTGGGCGTTACTGGGATTGAACCAGTGACCCCTGCCGTGTGAAGGCAGTGCTCTCCCGCTGAGCTAAACGCCCTGATGCGAAGCTGGTTTATATCAACAGGCGACTTTCCTGTCAACAGATTTCTTGCCGCCCGGGCTCAGTCCCCATCCTTCAGGATGGCCTCGACGGCGGTGTAGGGGTCCAGCTCCCGGCGGGCGATGGCCTCCACGATCCGCGTCAGACGGTCGCCATGGCTGATGCGCCGGTGGACCTGGCGAAAGAGCTGCTCCTTGAGCAGTTCCTCGAAACGCAGGGCGCTCTTGTTCTCCTCGAAGCGGGCAAGAGCCTCGCCGCTCCCAAGGTGTTCACGGTGGGCCTCGATCTTGGCGACCAGTTCCTCGATCCCTTCCTGCTTCTGGGCCACGGTCTTCACCACCGGGGGCCACCACTCCCCCTCAGGAGGGTGGTTCATTTCGATCATCACCTCCAGGTCCCGCACGGCTCGCTCGACGTCGGGGCGGTCGGCCTTGTTGACGACGAAGACATCCCCGATCTCGAGAATGCCCGCCTTGATCGCCTGGATATCGTCCCCGAGCCCAGGGACCATCACCACGAGGGAGGTATGGGCGGTGCGCACGATCTCCACCTCGTCCTGCCCCACGCCCACGGTCTCGACGATGACCACATCCCATCCCATGGCGTCAAAGACGCTGACGATGTCGTTGGTGGAGCGGGAGAGCCCGCCGAGGTGCCCCCGGGTCCCGAGAGAGCGGATGAAAACCCCCTCGTCGGTGGCGTGGCGGTTCATGCGGATGCGGTCGCCGAGGATCGCCCCGCCGGAGAAGGGACTCGTCGGGTCGATGGCCACCACTGCGACGGTCTTTCCCTTCCTGCGGTATGCCTCGATGAGCTTGTCGGTGAGGGTCGACTTGCCGGCCCCCGGGGGGCCCGTCACCCCGATGATGTAGGCCCGGCCGGTATGGGGAAACAGGGCCTTGAGCTCCTCCACCGCGGTCGGCATGCCGTCGTCGATGTCCCGCATCAGCCGCGCCGCCGCCCGGACCTCGCCGCGTAGTATCTTTTCCGCCAGGGTCATTGCCGATCACTTCCTTTCCTGCGATTCAATGCTAGCCCTTCAGGATATCCCTGCCGATTACCAGGCGCTGCACCTCGCTGGTCCCCTCGCCGATCTCGCACAGCTTGACGTCCCTCAGGTACCGCTCCACGGGGGAACTCCGCAGATAACCGTAGCCGCCGTGGACCTGCACCGCCTTGTTGGCGACCCGGCTCGCAGTTTCGGCCGCGAAGAGTTTGGCCATCGCCGCTTCCCGCGTTTTCACCCGCCCCTGTCCGATCCCTGCGGCCGCACGGTGGACCAGCAGGCGAGCGGCGTCTGTCTCGGTGGCCATGTCCGCGAGCATCCAGCCGATGGCCTGGTGCTGGCCGATGGGACGGCCGAACTGCCGCCTCTTGCGGGCGAAGGAGGTCGCCTCCTCCAGACAGCCGCGGGCCAGACCGACGGCCATGGCCCCCATAACGACGCGCCCAACGTCGAGAAGACGCATCGCGTCGCGAAACCCCCCGTTGAGTTCGCCGAGCAGGGCTTCGCTTCCTACCTCCACGCCGTGGAGTCCGACAGGGGCGGTCTCGGTTGCGCGGCAGCCCATCTTGTGCAGGGGCTTTCCGATCCGCAGCCCTGCGGCGCCGGCCTCGACCAGAAATGCGCTGATGCCGTTGTGACGGGCCCCGCCCCCGGTCATGGCGAGGACGATAAAGATGTCGGCCAGGGGGGCCTGGGTCACGAACATCTTCGATCCCCAAAGGCTCCACACGGCCTCCGTTGAACGCGCCTCGGTCTTGATGGAGGAGGCGTCGCTGCCGGCCTGTCCCTCGGCGAGGGCCCAGGCTCCGACCGCGCCCCCTGTCAGGCGCGGCAGCCAGGAATCTTTCTGGGCCTCGGTCCCGGACAGGAGCAGGTGGCCGCAGACGATCGAATGGTGGGCCGCCAGGGCCAGAGCCAGGGACCCGTCGTACCGGGCGATCTCTTCGATGGCCAGGACCAGGTGGAAGAGATCGAGCCCCTGCCCTCCCCAGGCCCTCGGCACGGTGACCCCGAGAAGACCAGCATCGCCGAGCAAAGGAAGGATCTCCCGGGGGAAGGTCTCTTCCTCGTCCCATCGGGCTGCAAGGGGCGCCACGTGCTTTCGCGCGAAGGAGCGGACCTTGTCACGATAGGCAGACTGTTCGGAACTGAGGGTAAAATCCATCTTCAGCCCCCTCCTCTTCCGGGGCAGGCCTCGACCTCGCGGGGAAAGTGCGGAACAGGAGCCATGCGGCGGACGCTGCCTCTGCAAAAGGGTGAGCCCTCCGGGGAGGGCTCATGGGTAGCGAGGACGCGTTCGGCTCAAAAGCAGATCAAGCCCGGGGGTGGATGTTATCCCGAACCCAGTCGTTGACCGTCTCGGTGCTGGTTCCAGGAGTGAAAATCTCCCGGGCGCCGGCGGCCTTGAGCCCGGGAATGTCGTCCTCGGGAATGATCCCTCCGCCGAAGACGGGAATGTCCCCGGCATCCTTCTCCCGAAGCAGGTCGATGATCTTGGGAAAAAGCGTGTTGTGAGCCCCCGAAAGAATCGAAAGACTCACCGCGTCGACGTCCTCCTGGATGGCGGTATTGACGATCTGCTCGGGGGTCTGCCGCAGCCCTGTATAGATCACCTCGAAGCCGGCGTCACGGAAGGACCTGGCAATGATCTTGGCCCCCCGGTCATGGCCGTCGAGGCCCGGCTTGGCAACCAGAATTCGTAATTTCCTCTCGCTCATATCGGCTCTCCTTGAATACGTTTGCGCCCCGAGGGCAAAACCTGAAAAGAGTTATATTTCTTGTTGTTGCAGGGGAACTCTTAAACCGAAATATCAGTGTTCGATCCCGGTTCGCGCATGCTGCCCTGAATTGTAGTAATGTTTGACCTCCCGCATCTCCGTGACCAGGTCGGCCAATTCCATGATGTCGGGGTGGGCGCCCCGGCCGGTGAGCACCAGTTCTGTAAGCGGGGCCTTTTCCTGGATCATCTCCTTGACCCCGTCGAGGGGCACCAGGCCGAAGTCGACCGCGCAGTTCAGCTCGTCGAGTACGATCAGGTCGAATTCGCCAGAGGCCACCATCTTCCTCGCCCTCGCGAACCCTTCCCTGGCCATGCGACAGTCCTCCTCGGCGGGATGGCTCCGGGAGACGAAGGTGTCCCGCCCCACCTGCTCGATGGTCAACTCCGGTGCAAGGCGGCGGGCAGCGGCCAGTTCGCCATAGACCGTGCTGCCCTTCATGAATTGCATGACGTAAACCCTGAACCCGTGGCCGGATGCCCGAAAGGCCAGTCCGAGAGAGGCCGTTGTCTTCCCCTTGCCGTTGCCGGTGTAGACCTGCACCATGCCCCGAGTCAGGCTTTTTTCTTCAGTTGTCATCAGATTACCCGTTCCCAAAGTCTTCGGGATAAAAAGTGCGGCCCTGACGGCTGACCCTGTCCCCCTGGTCTTCACGACCGGTTCGGGAGGCGAAAAACGGCGGTTTACCCCGGGCCAACCCTTTTATCGGGACTAAAAAGATTTAGCAGGCCGAAAATATAGCAACACCCTCCCGAGAGTGTCAAGAATGTTCCCAGCGACTATAACACTTTTTTATTTTTTCCTGCGGTGCGCAGGGAGATCGGAAGACCGGCTTCACTCTCGTAGATAGACAGTGCGGCCCCGGCGCAAGCCGGCATCGGTTGCGAAGCTCTTTTCCAGGACGGCGTTCACCTGCCCTGCAGTCTTGCCCGGCAGGACCTCGGCGAGATTGACCAGGGCATCGGCATCCCAGAGAATTTGGAATTCGGGCGAATCGATGGCCTCCGGGGTGTGATGATTTCCGACCAACTCGCAGACCTTTTCGATAAAGGCCTCGGAAGCTCCCAGTTTCTTCAGGATGTCGCTGGCGACCGGGGGGCCTTCCACCTCCTGATGGCGCCCCGCGCTCGATCCGTACTTGCGCTCAGCCGCGGGAATCCCGATATCGTGCAGGTAGGCAGCCGCCAGTGTCACGGTCCGGTCGGCGGCGATCTCGTCAAGAAGCCGGCGGGCATGCTCCGCCACCTGCCGGGCGTGCTCGATGCGCCGCCGATCTGTGCGGAAATAATCCGTCATGGCCTGCTCGACCCGGCCGATAAAATCGTCCATAATCTCATTTCCCCGGCCGAAGGGTGCGTTGCCCTAATCGGCGGACACGCGTCCGTACCGCTCCCGGTGGACCTTTTCAAGAGAAAGGCTTTCCGCGGGATGGCCCTCCATCTGATCGGCAGGGTAGCCGATCCCGATGATCGCGAGGACCTCAAGTCGGGAAGGGATTCCCAGGGTCTGAAGAACATGCTCTCTCGCGGTCCGCCCGTCACCTTTCATCCGCTGGCGGATCTGGACCCAGCAGCTGCCGAGTCCCATGGCCTGGGCCTGGAGTTGGGCCATGATCGAAACGATAGCGCAGTCCTCCGTCCAGACGTCGGAACGCTACGGGTCGGCACACACCACGATCGCCAAAGGGACCCCGGCGAGAAAGGCCGAACCGTGCTCCTTGGCCCGCGACAGTTCCTCCAGGGGCTCCCTCTCGGTGACGAGGACGAACTCCCAGGGGTTCAATCCCCGCGACGAGGGAGAGCGAAGCATGGCCTGGAGGATCTTATCCGTCTTCTCCCCCTCGACCGGACGGGAGCTGAATTTGCGAACGCTGCGCCTCTTTTCAAGTAAAGACAAAATCAACGATCCAGCCTCCTTCTCCCCTCAAATGCCGCCTGCTCCGCAAAAAGAAAAGATGCCGGTTGCACCCCGGAAAAACCGTGTTAACCTTAACTCCACCGTAAGAACCCTATAACCATCAAACAATGGTCGGCATTTTAACATACTCAAGGAGGACGTCACCATGAGAAAAAAGATACTCTTGGTTGACGATGTCAAACTGTTCCTGGAAATGGAAAAGGACTTTTTCCGCAGGGAAAACTTCACCATTCTAGAGGCCGGCAGCGGCCGGGAAGCCGCGGAGAAAATCGTCCAGCACCGCCCGGACCTGGTCTTCATGGACCTTTATATGCCGGGAGGCAACGGCGACGAGGCCTGCCGCACGGTGCGCGAGAACCCCGATGTGCGTTTCACCCCCATCGTAATCGTCACCAACAGCAAGGACCCCAACGACCTGGAGCGCTGTCGCAAGGCCGGATGCGACGCTTTCTTGACCAAGCCGATCAACAGGGAGCACTTCCTGGCCACGGCCTTTCGCATCCTCGGTGCCTCGAGTGCCGACTCGACCCGAGTCAACATCCGCCTTCCGGTCCATTACGGATCCGATTCCCACATGAAGGACATCGGCCACTCGGTCGATCTGAGTTGCGGAGGGATATTCATCACCTCGGAAACCCCCCATCCCGCCGGAACCTCCCTGTCGCTTGAATTCACCCTCCCCGGCCAACTGGCCCCCGTCCACTCCCAGGGCCGGGTGGCCTGGGTCAATCCGTCAGACTGGCGAAAGAAGAAGGATCTTCCGACGGGAATGGCCGTGAAGTTTCTCCATCTCAACAATGAGGCCGGAGACCACATCCGCGAATACATTAAAAAATGGCATTCCCAGCGAACCGAGAAAGCCCCGGGACACCATTCCCCGCCGCCGCCCTTGAGCTAGACCAGACCGATTCCCCAAAAACCACCCAAAAGGACGGATCTCTCCCCCCCCCCTCCCAAACCCCGCAATCGTTCCTGTCGGCAGCCTCTCAACTTCACTCCCGATTCCGTTTCGTCCTCGTGATTGCATTTTGTTCGCTTTCCCCCCCCCCAAACACGTGCAATGCCCACCGGATGGATGCAGGGTCGCCAGCACCGGCCTCCCTCCTGCCCCTGACATGCAATCCCCTGCCCGATCTGCGAGAACGGGTTGGACCGGCCCGGATGACAAGGATCCCACGGGGTCTCGGGCATGCACTCCCCTCAGACGGGAACGACGTAGTAGTAGATGGCGAGGTAGTGACTGATGCTGCCGCCGAGGACGAAAAAGTGCCAGATGGCATGGTTGTAGGGTATTTTTTGCCAGGCGTAAAAGACGACTCCGAGGGTGTAGGCCACCCCGCCGCAGAGCAGCCATAGAAAACCGTTCCAAGGCAATGCATCCAGCAGGGGACGGATTGCAATGACGATCAGCCAACCCATGGCAAGGTAAAACATGGGAGCCAGCATGCGCAGACGATGAACCATAAACGCCTTGAAAACCGCACCGACAAGGGCCATCCCCCAGACGATCCCGAACAGGGTCCAGCCCCAGGCCCCGCGCAGAGTAATCAGGGTGAACGGGGTGTAGGTCCCAGCGATAAGAAAGAAAATGCTCACGTGGTCGAGGATGCGGAACAGGTTCCGTAGCTTCGGCCTGCGCAGGCTATGGTAAAGGGTCGAAATCGTGTAAAACAGGACCAAGGTCGAGCCGTAGATGGCGCAACTGGTCAGGCGCCAGGGATCCCCCTGGGCCGTAGCTCTCCAAAGCAGGAAAACCATGCCGGCGACACCAAGGACCGCTCCGAGGCCGTGGGTGAGGCGATTTACGAGCTCCTCTTCCTCCGAATAGATAACGAGTTGATTTTCCTTACCCTGCCCCATAGCCCTTTCCTGCGCAGCTAAGAAACTGATTTTAATTACGAAATAATTTTCCTATTTACCCGCACACGTAAACGGGTAAATATATACCCACCGAGCCGCAGCCCATTCCTTTCCATTCAGCGAGGAGCCATCATGAGCCGCTCAGGCGACGACGAGCAGATTTCCCTTTTCGGGACACCACACCCCCCCGAGGTGCAACCAGCAACCGAGGAGCGGAAAGCGAAAAATACCGCTTCACCGAAGAGGCCGAAGCGCAAGACCTCCGCGCCTTCTCCACCCCGGCGCAAGTCCGCAGCGAAAAAGGGCTCCGGCCAAGTCCCCGAAGGCGACGTGCGGCTGACCGCAAACATCCGGGAAGACCTCCATCTCCGGCTCAAAATCACCGCCGCAACCCGCAGGACGACGATCGGGGAACTGATCGAGGAACTGGTCGAGCTTCACCTGTAATCGGCCTTGTTTTGACCCATTGCCGTCGGCGGTGCCGGGGCCCAAAAAGGGAAAGGGCTTCCTGACGCGCCCTGGTCTCGCTCAGGCCGTTGCGGCTCATTCTCAGTGGGTCAAGATGGGGATCTTTCGCGGCCGGGCCGCCAGGGCCTTGGGCAGACTCAGGGTCAACACGCCGTCCTTGAACTCGGCGGAGACGCTTTTCAAATCGATCTCGTCGGGAATCTCGAATTGGCGAAAATAGGTTCCGAGGGCGAATTCACGGTGAAGATCTTCGCCTGTCGCCATCCCCTCGGCATGCCCTCGCAGGGTCAGGACCCCCTTGTCGATATCGACATTGAGATGTTCCTTGGCCACGCCGGGCATGTCGGCAACAAGGGTCAATCCCTCGGCGGTCTCGTAAATATCGACGGCTGGGCGAACATAGTCCTGAAGGTCCCGGGTCTCTTCCCGACCGCTCCCTTCGCCGCCCTCCTTGGCCAATATACTCTTTTTCACAGCCATGACCCCCTCCCGGCCCAACGCCTTTGACGGAAGTCCTCCCCCGAAGGATCGCGCCTAATCGATCTTGACAGGGACCTTTTTTCGGCTTGACCGCCTCGGCTTTCGGCAGGGTCACCGTAAGCACCCCGTTGCTGCACACGGCTTCCACCCAGGCCGCACCCACCTCATGAGGCAACTCCACGCTTCTAAGGAACTCACCACCGCCCCGCTCCCTTCGGTGCCAGGTGATGTTTTCCCCTCTGAGGCCCTGCGCTGGGTCAGTATCCTCCGCATAACGCTCAGCCCCCCCTGGGGATCGATGCCCGGGACGAGTGCAGAGACATAGATGTTGTTCTCGTCTTCGCAGATGTTGACCTGGGGATAACGCCCCCGGCCCAAACCGGGCAGGTATCCGGGTTCCAGAAATCGGCCCCGTGTCAAATCGCTCAGGGTGTGGTCGATCTCCCGCCTCAGATGCTCCATCTCCCGAAAATGCCCCAACCGGCCAGGCATTCCTCCTTTCGGGGACGTAATTCGACCCCTTTGAGATCAACATTACCAAACCCGAACCCGTTTGCAACGGCTCCTTTTTCCTTAATGATTTCGGCTAACTCCAGGCCATGTCGAGACGGACCTGGACCCGCTGGTTCTCACAAGAAAAAAGGTGGGGCGTGCCGCTCGGTCGGAATCAAAAGGCGCCGCGCCGACGAGGAAGGCAACCGTTTAGGCTCGAATGCATGATGGGGGAAGAAGAGGGAATGAGAGGCTGTCAGGCCGAGCGGGCCGCAGAATGAAGGGGGATGGTGAAATGAACGGTTGTTCCCTGGCCGGCGGTGCTCTCCAGCCAGATCTCCCCGTTGTGGGACTCGATGATGCTCCTGGCGATGCTCAGACCGATACCGGTCCCGCTCGGCGCGGTGTCCGACGTGTCGGCCCGGTAGAACTTTTCAAAGGCACGCTCCTGCTGCGCCGGGGTCATGCCTATGCCCTGGTCGGAGACCGTGACCCGGCACATGTCCCCGTCTCTTTCCCCGGCAACCAGCACCCTTCCCCCCCGGGGGGAGTACTTGAAAGCATTGGACAAGAGGTTTTCCATCACCTGCTCGATCTTTCCGCGGTCCGCCTGCAAGACCGCGAGGTCCGGGGCCAGTTCCACTTCGAGGCGGACCGACTTCGAGCGTGTCCTGAAGGGACGGACGGCTCTCTCCATCACCTCCTCGAGAGTGCAGGGTTTCAGGTTCAGGTCGAGCCCCCTCCCCTCGTCGATGCGGGTGACATCCAGCAGCTGATCGACCAGACTGGAGAGATCCTCGCTCTTCTCGTAGATGTAGGTGAGGTATTCCCTTTGATCCTCGGCAGAGACCTCCTCCAGGGACAGGAGCAGTTCGGCAAAGCCGAAAATTGATGCGAGGGGCGTGCGGAACTCGTGGGCGGCAGTGGACAGCAGTTCGATGCGGAGCCTGTCGATTTCCTTCTCCCGGGTAATGTCCTCGACCACCTCGATAAAACCGGAGGCCTGCCCCTGCCCGTCCTTCAGGGGGAATGCGTGGATGCGCAGGGTGATGTCCCTGCCGTCGGGGTGCTTCCGCAGGCGCTCGATGGTGTGCGGCTCCAGAACGGTCATGGCCACCGTACCCGGGCAGTCGGAACAGGGCGAGTCATTGTTCCACAGAGCCTGGTAACAGACCTTGCCGGAGAGGTTCTCGGTGGGAACCCCCGTCAGCCGGCCCAGGGCCGTATTGGTCGTCACGAAACGGTGCCTGCGGTCCTTGAGGGAGATGCCCAGGTCGATGTTCTCCACCAGGGAGCGGTAGCGTCCCTCGCTCTCCTTGAGGGCGACCTCGGCCAGCTGCCGCTCTTCAATCTCTTTCTCCAGGAGCCGGTTGCGCTCGGCCAGGGCCCTTGTCTTGGCCCGCACCTGGACCCGCAGCAGCAGGCTAAGGGTTCCCAGAAGGAGCAGCAGGGCGGCAGCGATAAAGAGGCCCCACTTGACCCACTTGGAAAACACCCTGCTTTCGGTGTTTCCGAGATAACGGTCAATCACCCCATAGTAGCGGGAGCTTTTGTCCTGTTTCAACTCCCGCAGACGAGCGTCGAGGGTCGCCAGAAGCCTATCTCCCCCCCCCTTGGGTGCGGCGTAGCGCACATCGATGGGAAGAAAGACAATGGAGCTGCGCCTCACCCCGTAGCGGTTCTCGAACTGCCGGCCGAACAGCCGGTTGACCACACCGGCGTCGACACGTTGGTCGCGGAGCAGGCTGAAGACCTCGTGATAATCCACGACCTGGACGATCTCGCAGCGGATATTGAACCTTTCGAGCAGGTCGAGGAAGTGGCGTTCATAGATGTCGTTGCCGAGAACGGCGATGCGCTTGCCGGCCAGGTCGAGAATCGTGTCGATGGCCGAGTCGGAAGGGAGATATACCTGGCCCCAGTTGTTGATAAGGGTCTCTTTGTTGAAGTCGAACCTTTTGGCGCGCTCTTCGGAATAGGCGATGGGGGAGAGCAGGTCGATATTTCCATGTTCCAGGCGCTCCAGGGCCTGTGCCCAGGTACCCGGGACGTATTCCAGCCGCCACCCCTCCTGGCGGGCGACATGCTCGAGCAGATCAACCGTGATGCCCTTATATGCTCCGCCTGGCCCGACAAAGGACAGGGGTCGGTTGTCGTAAAAACCGACCCTCACGACTGTCTCCCCCCAGGCCGCTGCAACCGGAACCAGCATCAGGGCGGAAGTCGCCAGCAGGGCAAGGGCGAGTCTCAAGACAGAGGCTGTTCGCAATATCCCCTTTTTCATCCCAACCTTTCTTTTCGGGTTTACCAAACCCTTATAACACACCGCCCTTCCCTCTCCAATGCATTTCAAACTCCCCTGCCAGCGGTTTTTATGCTATTAAAGGGGTAACCGGGCCGGGGTCATCAATGCAATTTTCCAAGTATTTCAAACCGAACCAAACCGTTTACCTGAGAACCCTCACGCCCGAGCCCGTTCCCGAGGGGCTCGAGGCGTTCACGGCCCACCTGGTCGAACTCCGGTCCGACTGTTTCGTCCTCGCCCTGCCCTACCCCCGCGGCTCCGACGCCTCCCCGCCCTGCCTGCCCGGGCAGGATCTGGAACTCTGTTCCGAGACCTTCGGCCTCGGCCTCCGGGTCACCGGCCGCTATCTGGGATCGGAGGACAACGGACAAATCCGCATCGCCCCCCACCAGAACCTGGAACTCTTTCAGAAGCGCGAGTATCCCCGCGCCGATCTCACGGTGGGACTCGCCATCCTCAGGAAGGGCTGGCCCCTTACCGTGTTTCAGGAAAAGTGGGAGGCCTTTCAGGGCCGCCTGACGAGCCTGGCAGACGGCTCCGCACCGGACCTGCGACCCACCCTGGTCAACCTCAGCGCCGGGGGGGTGCGCATGGACCTTCCGATGCCGATCGCCCCCAACGACCTGACCCTGCTCTGCCTCGGCCTCTCCAGTGAGGAACCGCCCATCGCCGCCCTGGCCGAAGTGGTTCGCGCCATGGACCCCGCCCCGGGGGGGAAACAGACGGCGGCCCTGCGCTTCATCCGCATTCTCGATGCGGACCAGGCCCGCATCGACAACTTTATCCGCAATCACTTCCGCGATCAGGGCCAGGAGGTTGTAGCCAAACCATTCCGGGGCCAGTCCTACTACCACCTCCCTTAGTGTCCCGTGCAGCCGTTCCTGGCTCTTTTGATTGATATCTGCGTTCCGCCTTCACGGCCAAGCTCAGGCTTGGCCGGCGTCGGCGCGGCTTGACAACAACCAAAACACCTCAGAATCAATTGCCACGACCAACCCAGCTGGACACTATCGCCCCTCGGGGGTTTCGAGCAGCCCCCTGAGTTTGTCGAGTTTGGACTTTATGGCCTGCTCGACTTTCTCCTCCCCGAGCATGTAACTGAGTTGCCCGATCATCAGGGTCACGTCAGCCAACTCGTCAATGACCGCGTCACTCCCCACCTTGTTTCGACGAAAGTGCTTCAGCACCGCGATCAGTTCAGCGCATTCCTCAACCGCCTGGTCGTACTGGGCCTCCGCTCCCCATTTTTCAATGGTGGCCCGGTAGATGTCGTGGTATTTCGTGTTCAAAACAGCCATCCTTTTCCCTATAAAAACCTGCCGGAACGTCCCCTCACCCCTCGTCGGCGGGATAGGCCTCAACGACCCTGGCACGAACTCCCTGAAGGGCCTTTCCGACGCCACTCTCCCTATCGATGGGGGGCCTGATGCGGGTTTTCAAAAGGGCCTGTCCCCCAGGAACGATCCCTCCGGGCAGAACCATCGTGACCTGCCGCCAGCCTTCGCCAGAATCACCATAGGAAACCTTCACCGCAACCCGGTCCACGGCGAGGGGGCTGCCGTTGACCACATCCATGACGAGGTAACCGTCCCTGTCGAGCGCGGTCCGGACTGTCAGGAACCGTTCGGGATGGTGAGGCAGGTCAAGACGGGCGAGGGATAGGGCGGCGCGCCTGCCAGCTTCGGAAGGGGACCCGGCCGCCTGGGCGAAAAAAACCCTCGCCCCCTCGACGTCACCGCCCTGAAGGGCGAGATCCCCGAGGGCGTTCAGGCCGGGGGCGGTTGGCAGGAGCGCGACGCTGGCCTTCAAGTCGGCGGCCGCCCCGTCCCTGTCGCCCAGTTCCCGCCGAACCGTGCCCCGCTGGAGGTAGAAGTCGAAGAACCCGTCGTTGCGCGACAGGGCCCTGTCGTAATTGATCAAGGCGTCCCTGTAGCGACTTTGCCGAAGACGGACATCCCCCCTCAGGCCGTGAAACAGGGCTTCGCCGGGCTCGGCGGCCAGTGCCTTTTCAGCCAGGGCCAGAGCCCCGTCCAGGTCGCCTTCGGCGAGGGCCTTGCGACCTTCGTCGTAGGCCCCGTAGGCTTCCCGGGTCTCAAGAATCCGGGCAATCTTCCTGCGATACCGCTCTTCGGCGGTTTCTCCGCCGGGTGGAAGCCTACGGGCGGTCGCCTCGTTGGCCGCCACCCGTTCGGCCGAAGGAGGATGACTGGAGAAGAGTCCCTCCAGCCAGTTCGATTCCCGCCCGTCGGCAAGGCTCGCGAAATATTCCTGCAGGGTGACCGCGGCCCGGGGATCGTAGTTGGCCCGGGCCAGGTATTCCATCCCGTACAGGTCGGCCTCGAGTTCGTCCTCGCGACTGTACCTCTGTCCGAGAAGGCCGGCCGCCAGTTGCGCGCCCCCGACGGCGAGGGCGGCATAGCCCTCTCCTTCGAGGGCCAGGCCCGCAGCGAGCACCGCTCCCTGCATCAGCAGGCCACGCTGCATCCCCTTGGCGCCGTGGCGGGCGGCGGAATGGACGATCTCGTGCCCGAGGACCGCGGCAAGCTCCGCTTCGCTGTTCAACTCGGAGAGAAGGCCGCGATTGATGGCGATCTTCCCGCCGGGCAGGGCCCAGGCGTTGGGGGTGGAGTCGTTGATCACCACGAACTCGTAGGGAAGGCCTCTGTCGCTGACCGCCGCGAGACGCCGCCCTACGCCGACGACGTAGTCGCCGAGTTCAGGGTCGAGGACGAAATCGCCGCCCTGCATCTGCCGGGCCGGACCGTACTGTTCCGCCCCGACCTGAAGTTCCCAAACCTCCGAGACAAGGGAAAGTTCTCGCTTCCCGGTCACGGGGTTGGTCGCGCAACCGCCCATAAAAGCAGCCGCCACAACCCAGACCAGCCAAAAGCCGATATGCATAATGCCTCCTCCTCGCCCGGAAGCGACCATGCCCCCCTCCCTTTCAGCCCTCACCCTGCCACAGGGGCAGCCCGGTGGTCTCGTCGACCCCCCTGTGGAGTTCCCCCCTTGAAGAGAGCGAACACATACTCGCAGGCGAACACGGTCTTACCGACCCGGCTCGATTCAGGCCCGAATGCCATCCTCCCGGGCGACGGCGGTCAGGGCCTCCAGCAGATCGTCCCCCCGTTCAAGCCGCCCGACAATGCGATGAGATCCGGTTCGGATGCGCATGGGGTTTCCCCCTTTGCTGCGTCTATCGATCAGGATGAACTCCGGCGAGGTGAATCAGGTAGGGGAGATTCAGCCCTCTGTCCTCGAGAAATTCAACGGTCGCCTCGTACCCTTCCAGAACGACTTCGCTCAGGCGATGCTCTCTCTCCAGGGCCACCAGGTAGGGCAGATTGCCGGTGACGGCAACCCCGAACCTCTGCCCCATCAGGGCGGCCGACTCCTCCTCCAGCTGCCGCGCCAGTTCCTGAGTGGAGGCGAGGTAATGGGTCGGGAAGGCCACGGCCCTCCGGTCGAGTCCGCTCATAAAAACCTGTCTCTCGATCTCGGGAAGGTCGCCGAAATCGACACCGCACCAGTCGCCAGGCCGGGTGGCCAGCAGGGAACGGCAGGACAGGGGCCTGTGCCCGTAGACGCCGCAGGAACCGGCCCCGTCGAGAAAGGGGCAAACGCCGAGGTCCCTGCGGTGCAGGCGCAGAAAGGTTTTCAAGTCGGGGGATCGGGCCACGAGCTCCCGGGTCCGGCAGGAGCGCAGGGCGACCGCTTCGACCTGCCCTGGGGAGAGAGCCTCGGCGAGGAGGAGGGCCTCGGTGAAGACGGTGTTGACCGCAAGGGTGCAGCAGTTGCCGCACCCCTTGCGGCAGTAGATGTGGCCCCCCTCTTCCCGGTAGGCCTCCACCTTCTCGCTGCAGACGGCGTCGAAATGGGTCCTCTGCCGGAGGACCATGTCCTTCAGTCCCTGCCACATGGAGCGAAACCTACATCTCCTTGATCAGGGCCGAGACCGCTTTGAATTCGGGGGTGCCGGCAGCGCGCAGCATCTGGAACAGGGCCATCTCCGCAGTGGTGACCGTGGCCCCGGCGCGGGCCGCGTTTTCCACCCCGGTCAGGAAGTCGGTCTTGCCTCGGGAGCAGATGGCGTCGCGCACAAGGTGGACATTGTAGCCCCCCTCCAGCAGGCCGAGCACCGTCTGGTAAACGCAGACGTGGGCCTCCATCCCGGTGACGATCACCTGGGGCCGGTCCAGCGCCCCCAGGCGGTCGACGAATCCGCCGTCACCGCAACAGCCGAAGCTGACCTTTTCGACAGCTCCGTCCCTGCAGGCGGCGGCCAGTTCCGGCACCGTGTGCCCAAGCCCCCTGGGGTACTGCTCGGTGGCGATCACCGGCACCTGGAGGATCTCGGCGCCCTGAAGGAGCAGGCCGATGCTCTTGCGCACCCTGGCGTACACGATGGCGTCCATAGCGGGAACGAGACGCTCCTGAACGTCCACCACCACCAGGACGGCCTTTTCAGCGGAAAGCCAGAATTTGGACAGGTCTTCGGTCATGGTTTCTCCTCCTTTCGGGCAGGGCCGGCGCGGAGCCGCCCGGTGCCCCTACAGGTATTTCACCAGTTTGCCGATCCTTCCGGACCAGGCGCAGCCACAGCATGAGATGGTGGAAAATCGAGACCCTTCAGACCGGCCCCGGATTCCTCGGTCGGGAACGGCTCTCCGTCATGGTCCACGTGAAAACAGACACGTTCGGCGCCGTTTTGGTCGAGGTAATATCGATGGGCCCCGCATTGGGGGCAGAGGAGGTATTTTTTCTTGAGCATGAGCGAATTCCCTCGAAAGGTCGTCATCGCCCCCTCGGTGTGCAAGGGGCAAGACTTGCCGGCTGCAAGATTAGCACACCACCATGCAGGTTCGCATCCCTAAACCGTAGCCCCTCCGTCCCCCCCCCGGAAGACCGGAGGCAGTTCGGGCCTCGGCACCGCGGGTACAAAATGGCGCTCTTCTCTCGAACCGACCGCGGCCCCCTGCCCTTCGATAATATATATCTCAGAACCAATGCCAGCCGGGCCCATCGGGCTACAATAGAAGGGCAACCCACAAAACCGAGGGACCCCGTGATCATCCTATTCGTCGGCATCGCCGTGATGTTGCTGCTGGGAGCGGCCTGTTTCTCCAGGCGCTACGGGGCGGGACGGGCGAGGCGCGACTTGCCGGCCGCCGCAGGGCAGGACATGGCGCCCCTGCGGCAAAGCCTCGAAGCTCATGTGAGCTTCCTGGCCGGGGTGATCGGGGAACGCCACATGGGACGTTTTGAACATCTGGAGAAAGCGGCGGGCTATATCGAGGAAGGAATGACCAAGGCGGGCCTGGCCCTCTCGATCCAGGGCTACGAGGTGGGCAACCGGGTGGCCCGGAACCTGTTGGGGGAGATCCCCGGGTCAGTCAGGTCGGAGGAGGTCGTGCTGGTGGGGGCGCACTACGATTCGGTCGGCGGCTCGCCGGGGGCCAACGACAACGCCTCGGGAGTCGCGGCCCTGCTGGAATTGGCACGACTCCTTGCACAGAGGCGCCCGGAGAGAACCGTGCGTCTGGCGGCCTTCGTCAACGAGGAGCCGCCCTTCTTCAAGACCGGTTCCATGGGGAGCCGCCTCTACGCCCGGCGCTGCCGCCAGGAAGGAGAGCAGATCGCCGCGATGATCTGCCTGGAGACGATCGGCTTCTATACCGAGGCGCCGGGCAGCCAGGAGTTCCCCTTTACCCCTTTGCGGTTTTTCTACCCGAGCAAGGGGAACTTCCTCGCCTTCGTCGGCAACTTCGCCTCCCGGCAGCTGCTGGGCGAGTCCCTGGGTGCTTTCCGCAGCGCCAGCCACTTTCCGGCAGAGGGCCTGACCGCCCCGGCCTGGTTGGTCGGCGTCGACTGGTCGGATCACTGGTCCTTCTGGCAAGCCGGCTACCCGGCGATCATGGTCACCGATACCGCCCCTTTCCGCTATCCCCACTACCACCGCCCGAGCGACACCCCGGACAAGTTCTGCTACCCGGAGATGGCCCGGGCCGTCGCAGGGCTGGCCGAGATGGTCGCGACGCTGGCGGGAGGCGAGAAGATGGGGGGGCCTTAGCATCGCCCCGTGCGAGGTGCGACCGGCTCACCAATGGAATACCGGTCCTGGGCCGCGAGGCGGCCCAGGGCATGGGGAATTATCAGGCATGCGCCCTGGCGGGCCGGGACGTTGCCTCCTCAATGACGAGAATGCTGCGGCGCACCAGGGTGGAAATGCTGACATTGCTCTTTCTGGCCAGGTCCATGAGGAGTTCCATCTCCTCTTCATTGACCCTGCAGGAAACGATGTGTCTCTTGGGGTTGGTTACTTTCTTTCCCATGGTTGACTCCTTCTTCATACCTGATCTTTTCGCACCGAACCAAAGGGGCGCGATCCTGAGGTATACACTATGCAAAGGCCTGACCAATTTTGGGACTTGCCCTGAATTTTCCACTGGGCCTGCCATTCCAGGCCTTCTCCTTCCCGCCGGGCGGAACTTCCCCACCGGCGAACCTGTTTCGAATTGTCCCAAATGGGGTCAGCATGCCACGATTTTCCTCAGACGATCGAAACCGAAAAGGACAGGCCTCTCTTTGTAAGATTGCCGCGGTGATGGGTTGACATTCCAAAAGGCTTTGGCAAACTCTCTAGGCATGCCCCCCCCAAAGGAGATCAGAGAGATGCTCTACCGCTACCGCTCACCGGCGGGCACATTCGTCATTGCCCCCCAGCACGGCGGCTGTTACGAACTCTACTTCCACGACCGGGTCCTCGGGAGTCATCCGACCCCCGAGCAGGCCGCTGAGCATGCCTTTGAGCACCTCGCATCGCCGCCGGTGCGGACGGGACAATTTCTGCCCGAACCGATGGATCTGGCCAAATGGGAACAATGGTCCCTCAGCCACTGATCCCCGGCAACCGTGATCCATCTTAAAAAAGGCCACCGCTTTCGAGCGGTGGCCTTTTATTGCCCTGCGATTCTTCTATCGATAAGAGAGGGAGTTACTTGCGGTCTCCCTGGATGCCGATGCGAACCGTTTCCAGGGGAACGTCCTTGCCGCTGGCCGCGAGAGCCTGCTTCACCAGGGCGACGAGACCGGAGCAACAGGGAACCTCCATGTGCAGTACGGTTATGCTGCGGATGTCGTTGAGCCGCACCATCTCGGTCAGTTTGGCCGCGTAGGCCTGGGCGTCGTCGAGTTTGGGGCACCCGACCAACAGGGCCTTGCCGCGCAGGAAGTCCCGGTGAAAATCGGGATAGGCGAAAGGGACGCAGTCGGCGGCGAAGACCAGGTCGGCCCCTCGCAGGAATGGGGCCGTAGGGGGCACGAGGTGCATCTGCACCGGCCACTGGCGCAGTTCGGACGAAGCCTGGACCGCGGGCGCCCCGTCGCCGCCCGACTCGGGAACCGGGGCGAAATTTCTCACCGCGCTTCCCGGACAGCCCCCGCCGGCCGGCCGCGCCAGATCCATGACCCGGGCCGAGGGGCACCCGCCTGCCGCAGCGGGCTGCGCGGCCGGGGCCGCCTTCCCTTCGGCGTGCAGGTGTTTCTCCACGGCCTCCTCGTCGAACTCGTCGGAATCCCGGCGCTCGATGACGATTGCGTCCATGGGGCAGTGCCCCAGGCAGGCGCCGAGTCCGTCGCAAAGGTTGTCCGCGATCAGCCTGGCCTTGCCGTCGACGATTTTAATCGCCCCCTCGGCACATGTGGGGACGCAATCACCGCAACCGTTGCATTTCTCTTCGTCTATTTTAACGATTTCACGAATCATCTCTCTGTCCTCCCCTTATCGGTTTCCGGTTCATTTCGGTTCACTTTACCCCGGGCCAGGGTCGGCCGCCTTGACGAAGGTCAAAACCCGTTCCGGGAAATTCTTCGCGGTTCAATCGTGCTGATTTTGCAAATCCCGCCGCCGGCGCGCCGCCCGTATGGGGCAGAAGGCCAGCGCGGCAAATGAGAACCAGAGAGCGGCCAGGGCCAATGCAAACGCTGTGATCATCGGTATCTCCCTCAGAAGAAGTAGTGCCAGAGCAGATCGAGCCGCCCCCGCAGGATCAGGTGCCGGCCGGAGAAGCGCATGATCTCGCGCACCTTCTCCCGGTGCCCCGCGCGGTAGCAGTGGATATGGCAGTGCTTGCAAACCGGCTTCGGCTCCAGGGGGCAACGCAGGCGCTTCTCAAAGGCATAGGCGAGGATGTCCCGGCACTCTCCGCACACCGCTCGGGGAGCCAACCCCTCCAGGTCATGCTCCGTGACCCCCAGGGGGGCCTTCTCCCCGCGATGGTGCTCCCGACAGTACACCGCGACAAAGAGGGCGAGCACCTTCAGGTCCTTGCGCTCTTTGGGGGTCAGGGTTCCGGTTTTTTCGCCTTCGGCCAGGGCCATCGATCAGTCTCCTTGCTCATCTCTTGCCTGCACCCTACGCTGAATTGTGGCACGCCCCCTTGATGCAGGTCAAACGATACAAAAAAACCCCTCCGGTCATGGACCGTCGGGGTCGGCTTCGCCTTCCTTTGGTACCCGCTCACTCTTTGTAGGTGTGAGCCAGGTCCTCGAGCCGGTCGCGGTCGAGAATGACGATCACCTTGCCCTTGACCTCGATGATGGCTTCGTCGGAAAGCTTGCGAAAAGTGCGGGAGAGGGTCTCGCTGACCGTCCCGAGGTTGGAGGCCAGCTGGCTCTTGGTCACGGGAAGCTCAACGCTGGCGGCGTCCTCCGTCCCGAGATCGAGGAGGTGACGGGCCAACCGTGCCGGAACGTCCTTGAAAGTGAGTTCCTCGACCTGGGTGGCGAACTGACGGAGGAACCGGGCCAGGCCGCCGATCATGTTGATAGCGATCTGGCCGTGGTCGAGAAGAAGGCGCTGAAAGTCGTTCTTGGGAAAGAAGACCAGCCGCGAGCGATAGAGCGGTTCGGCGTAGGCGGGATAGAAGCCGTCGCCGAAAATGGCAGCCTCGGCGAAGGTGTTGACCGGGTGAACGATGTGAAGGATGCGCTCCTTGCCTTCGGGGGAGAGCTTGTAGATCTTCACCTTGCCGCTTGCGACGAGGTAGAAGCCCCGGGCCGGGTCCCCCTCGGAGAAGAGCAGTTCCCCCTTGGAGTATTCCCGGGCGACGCAGATCCCGGCGAGGTAATCGAGATCCTCGTCTGTGACGCCCGCAAAGAGAGGGCACTTGCGTATGACGGTCAGGCTGTCCATGGGGGGGAGTCTAGCAGAAGCGGCGAGGGGTGACAAGAGACTGAAAACAGTGGACGAAATCAGTTCGGATCGTCGCTGCGCCGGAAAGGCAGGACCTTGCTGCTGGCCCGGTTTTCCTCCCGCTCCTCCACCACCTGCCCCGGGTTGGAGACCGCATCCTGGAAGCGATTGAACCCTTCCCAGAACATCTCGACCATGCGGTTGAGGCGGGACGTGGCGTCGTTGTACCGGTCCAACTCGGCGTCGATGCGGAACTGCAGCCCGTGGGCCCGGGCCCGGTGGCGCTCGGGAAAGCCTTCGATGGCGTCCCGGATCAGGGCCTTGCTCAGCCGTTCGAACTCCTCCGGGTCCTTCTGGTACAGCCCGCTAAGCTGCTCCAGAACCTCGTCTATGCGATCTCCATCACCTGCCATACCTCTGCTCTCCCGGTTCCGAAACTCTCCCACCGCAGGGGGGGGGGAATCATCGGCCCTATCGCCGCTCAAGCGCGTCCCCGAGGGTCAGAGGATACCTGCCGACGTTGAAATTAGGATATCTGAATGTATCACTTTTTGTCACACATTGCCACCCCTAAGCCGGGGAGCTGGAATCGTGACGGCTTTCCGACCCAGGGCTCGAACGGCGCCCCCATGTCCCCGAAAACAGAGAGGCGCCCCGTGCCGGGCGCCCCTCCCTTGAAAGAGGAATGGGAAGCGATCAGTGGATTTCGACCCTTTTGTGGTGCCTGATAGCGTCCGGGGATTTGGGCAGACGGATGGTCAACAGTCCTTTCTTGTAGACAGCCTTCACCTTCTTGTCGTCGATTTCGCAAGGCAGGGGTATCGCCCGATGGAATGCCCCGTAACTCCTTTCGGCACGGTAAATGTGCTTTCCCTTCTCTTCCTTCTCTGCCTGCTTGTGGCCACGGACCACGAGATGGTCCCTCTCAAGGGAGACCTCGATATCCTTTTCATCGAGGCCCGGCATCTCTGCCGTCACCGTTATCTCCTTGTCCGTTTCTGCAAGATCGATGCGGGGAGAGAGGAAATCAGTCTCTGTCTCCATCGGTCCGCCTATGCGGTCCATAAAGTCGTCGAACAACCGGTCGATGCTGCCATGGATTCTGTTCAACGGATGTTCGGTATCCCGCTCACCGGAAAGCTCCCTATGACGACCCCACGGAATCATGTCACGGAAAGTCACAGCTTCTCACCCCCTTTCTCTGGATTGATCAAGCCGACGCGATTTCGATACGCCGGGGCTTGGCCGCTTCGGCCTTGGGAAGGTCCAGGGTCAGAACGCCATTTTTCAGATCGGCCGAAACCTTGCCGGCATCGATTTCATCAGGTAACTGGAACTGGCGGAAGTAGCCGCGCAACTCGAACTCTTTCCGGATCGCCTCTCCCTTGGGTTGGGGTTTTGTTTCCGCCTTCAAGGTCAGGAGGTCGCGGTCGATATCGATTGTCAGATCCTCCTTGTTCACGCCGGGAAGGTCGGCCTTCATGGTCAGCCCCTCGTTGGTCTCAAAGATGTCCACGGCAGGTCGGGTGAATCTGGTAGGGGTCTGCTCCCCCCCTTCCATTTCCCCGCCGGTTAGCGAAATATCTCTCTGTCCCATGACGTCACCTCCAGTGCTGGATTCATGATTTTCAGTTATTGCGCCGTGACGCTGATCTTCTTCGGCCTTTCCGCCTCATGCTTTGGCAGGGTGACCGTGAGCACACCATTCCTATACTCCGCGGAGACCCTTTCGGCGTTCACCTCGCACGGCAGTTCGACGGTGCGCATGAATTTTCCAAGACCGCGCTCGCGGCGATGCCAGGTTTTGTTTTCCTGGGAACTTCCCTTGCGCTCACCGGAGAGGGTCAGAACGCCGCGAATGACGGTCAGTTCGAGATCCTTCGGCTCGATCCCGGGAACCAGGGCCGCGATGTAAAGGTTGTTCTCGTCCTGGGAGGAATTGATTTGGGGGTAGCCCAGGGTGCTGGGTCCCGGCAGAAAAGAGGGTTCCATAAGCCGCCCCAGCCCGAGGCCTCGGAAGGCCCCATCGATTTCCCGACGAAGATTTTCCATCTCTCTGAAAATGTCCAATGCCATTGTCCCGTCCTCCTTTTCCGGTAGGTTCGAGTGACCGAAAAGCTGCCTGATATGTCTTTTCAATGTCCAGACTATCACCGTCCCGACCAAATTCAACCTGGCGGGAAACCGACACTATTTCATTGGGTTGTCGTCCCCTGAGCCATGCTTTAGAGCTTTAACGGAGTCGCTGGCGACACCAAAAACCTGGCAAAAATTAAAGACAGGCCCGGGACACTCTTCTGGCCCCGAGGCGATATTTTTTTCACAAGGCAGAGAAGTGTCGAAACGGCCAACAAACAGAGGACGCAAGGAGTCAGAAAAAGTGGCGCCACCCTTCGAGAGATAATGAAAACAAGGGGTGGCTTGGTATAATTTCCCTGAACGCCGGCGCTCTCCGCTGGCTGCGAAAACGGGTTTGCCGGGACAGAGATCGTTTGACAGACGTTATCGATACTCAGGGGAAGACCATTCCCATCCCAGTGAGACGGGCAAGCGCCGCTCCCGGCGACTTGGTTCAGTAAAAACATGCAAAAGATGCCCTTGTTTGGGACCCATTTTTTGAACCGCCGTCTTCAGGCCGGAACGGGAGGGTGATTACGGGCACAGCTGGGTTTTGAATTCCCTTCAAGTGCGGAGGGTCGTTTTTAAGAGAAAGCTCACGAGAGGAGGGGAAAGATCGTGCCCAATTGCCTAATGGTCATCGGCCGACTGCTAGGGTTCATGTTGTTGCTGCTGAGCCTTGTCCCCCCGGTCATCGCCGGAGAAGGGAATGGAACGGCACAGGGCCCCTCGCCGGAGAAGATCGCAGCCCTGATTCAAACCCTGGAGGATCCTCAGGCCCGCCAGGAGCTGATCGCCCAGTTGGAGATCCTGGCCCTGGCCCAGGCCCCTCCCGAGAAACCCCGGGTCAAGAGCGCCGCCTCGCAGCTTCTCCTTGGCATATCGTCCCGGTTGGATGTTATTTCGAAAACCTTTCTTTCGGCGGCCGGGGCAATCAACGAACTTCCCCTGGCGTGGCAGTGGTTGCGACAGCAGGGCACCGAACCACAGTTGCGCAGTTTCTGGGGAGAAGTCCTCCTCAACCTGACATTGGTTCTGCTGGCCGCCTACGGGACGGCCCTCCTCCTTCGAGCGCTGGTGCGCCGCCCCCGACGCACCCTTCAAGACCGGGATGTAGCCTCCGCGATGGGCCGTGCCGGGAGGCTGGTCCTGCTGCTCCTTCTTGATTTGATTCCCGTGGCCGGCTTTTTGGCGGCGGCCTGGCTCTACCTCGCGATCATCGATCCCCGGGAGAAGACGCGGCTGGTGGCCTTGGCCTGGGTCAACGCCTTCATTCTGGCCCAGGTTGTCATCGCCCTGGCAGAACTGATCACCGCCTCCGAATCTCCTCGCCTGAGGATTCCCAGACTCGCCGACGAGACGGCACACTACTTGAAAATCTGGGCAGGCCGCCTCTCGCGCACCGTCCTCTATGGTTATTTTTTCCTTCAAGCCGCCCTGCTCCTCGACCTGTCGAGATCTCTCTACGAGCTTCTCCTCGGCGCGCTGGGACTGGTGGTTGCCATCCTGCTGTTCGTGGTGGTATTGCAAAATCGCATAGAGGTAAGAGACTGGCTGCAAAGAGTCTCTGAAGAATCGCGCGCCGAGGGTTGGAGCCCCCGGGCTTTGCTGGGCCGTCTCGGCAAGATCTGGCACTTGTTGGCAGGAGCCTACGTCATCGCCCTGTATTTGATCTGGAGCCTCAAGGTGCCCGGCGGTGCCTGGTATCTGCTGCGGGCGAGTCTGTTGTCCGTGGTCGCCCTCCTCGCAGGTGCCGGGTTGCTGCGCCTTTTTGAGATATATATGAGCCGCGGCTTTCGCATCAGCGACGATCAAAAAAGCCGCTTCCCCGGCCTGGAAAGCCGTGCCAACCGCTACCTCGGCGGCGCCCATGTGCTCCTCAAGGCGGTGGTGTATCTTTTCGTCGCCCTGGCCGTTCTTCAGGCCTGGGGGGTTAACGTCCTCGAATGGCTGGCGAGCGAACCGGGGAAGGTGCTGGGAGGGACAGCCGTTCGGGTGGTCGGGATCATTGTCATTTCACTGGTGGTCTGGGAGGTCGCCAACAGCCTGATCCAGAGGTACCTGAACATACTCGGCGAAGACGGGGTTACTCCCGCACACGACGCCCGTTCACGGACCCTGATGACCATCGCCCGCAAAGCCCTGCTGGTCGTTCTGATGGTGATCTCCTCCCTGATGGTCCTGGCCGAGTTGGGAGTGAACATCGGCCCCTTGCTGGCCGGTGCCGGGGTCCTGGGGTTAGCGGTCGGATTCGGCTCGCAGAAGCTGGTTCAGGACGTCATCACCGGGGTCTTCATCCTGCTGGAGGATCAGGTCGCAGTCGGAGACGTGATCAAGGTCGGCGACAAGGGGGGGGTGGTGGAGGCCGTTTCGATCCGCACCGTGAGACTGCGAGACGTCGCCGGAACCGTCCATACGATCCCCTACAGCACCATCGACAACGTCAGCAACCTGACGAAGGACTTTTCCTACTATGTCATGGAAGTGGGGGTGGCCTACCGAGAGGATATGGACGAAGTCATGAAAGTGCTGAGGGAGATCGGCGCCGCATTGCAGGAAGACGAGGAATACGGGCCGAAGATCCTGGAACCGCTCGAGGTGCTGGGGGTGGATGCCTTCGCCGACTCGGCGGTCGTCATCAAGGCGCGGTTGAAAACGATCCCCATCAAGCAGTGGTGGGTGGGGCGCGAATTCAACCGCCGCATGAAAAAACGATTCGATGAGCTCGGCATCGAAATCCCCTTCCCCCACACCACCATCTATTTTGGCGAGAGCAAGGGTGGCGGCGCGCCGCCGGCGTTCCTGAACCTTCAGCAGGAGACACCTGTTTCACCACCTGCGGTAGAATAACTGCTCACAGGATACCCCCCAGAACCCGGCATGCTCCAGGAGAATGCTGCTCTTTGTGCATCCCCACATCATGGGCGGCGATCCCGCGGAGCAGGCGCCCCAGGACATCATCGTCCCCCTGGCGGCGGGAATGGACCTTCCAGCGGCAGACAACATCCCAGAGCGCAGGACCGATGTCCTTTTCAACCAATCGGCCGGTGGCAAAAAGCGTATGGATTGAGAGGCGTCCCTTCGAACAGAGCATCCCGCAGAAAGCCGTCAGCGTCGAGAACCAGCAGCGGTTCGCCGGTTGGGTCGGTGAGAATGACCCACTTCCTCCCCGAGGCCTGAACCTTGCGCAGAAAAGGGGCTCCAGGTGACCCTTCAAAATCGGGGGGAGACCGTCTGTCCGTCGAAAACAGCCAGGTTGAGCCCGGAGAACATGGCGGACCGGGTGATGCAGATGCCGATTCCGAGCCAGACAATGGTATTCATGACCGCGGTGTCGCCCCTTCCGTTGGTCCCATGCCAGATTCGATCCGGCAAGGCACAGATCAGGCCCCGTCAATCTCCCGCCCGCAGTGGGGGCAGCGCCGCCGTCCCTTTCTTTTCTGCATCTCCTCCACGAAACCGGCGCCCAGGATACCTGTAGGCAACGCGAAGAGTCCGATGCCAAGGATGGCTACGATTCCCGCAAGAAACTTGCCGAGCCCGGTCACGGGATAAACGTCGCCGTACCCGACCGTAGTGAAGGTCGCCACCGCCCACCACATGGTGTGGGGAATGTCAGAAAAATGTTCCGGCTGTACGGGGTTCTCCACATAGAACATGAAGCAGGAGGCGATGATCAACAACAGGAGCATCATGCCCAAGGTCAGAACCAGCTCTTCCCGCTTGGCCCCGAGAACCTTCGAGAAGAGTTGCAGCGCCTTCACGTAGCGCCCCACCTTGGCCACCCGCACGATCCGCAACAGGCGCAGGGAACGAATGAACCGCAGGTCGATGCCGACAAGGCCGATGTAGAAGGGCATGACCGCCAGCAGATCGACGACCGCCATGGGCGTTGCGGCGAATCGCAGCCGCCCGGCAACAGGGCGCACGTACCTGGGGTCGGTCACACACGACCAAAGGCGGCTCAGGTATTCAGCAGAAAACACGACAACGGAGAAGAGCTCGAAGGCCTCGAAGTACAACGCATACCGCTCCTCCAGGTCTCTGACCGAAACAAGGACAACGGCTGCCACGTTCAGAAAGATCAGCCCGAGAATAAAGATATCGAAGAGGCGACTGGNGCGACCTCAAGTATTTCCCAGGTCCTTTTTTTGAAAGCCATCGGGGCTCACCGAACATTCGGTCGGGAAAACGAAGCTTGCGGCAACGGACAGCTTCCTCAGACATGCCGCCGCCAGGGACGGGTCAGGACAGGTCATGCCATGAAAGTTTACCAAAAGATTGCCTCATTGGATTTGTTCCCCCCGTACCGCAAACCGGGCATTGATGGCAAGAAACAGGAATCGGCCTGCCAGCGAAGTCTTGCCTTACGAAAGCCTAAGAGGTTGGCGGCTTTGAGCCAGAGCTGAAGCTATTTTCCAGAGCCATTGAATGGGGAGACAGGGCAGAGAGGGACGAACAAAGCTGGGAACCTGACCAGGAGGGTTACCCTGCGGCACAAAAAAACGTTCAAAATCGACCGAACACGGTAAACTTCACATGTGGCGAAGAGCCGGCCCAACCTTTCGAATAACGGAGAGGCGACCAGATGTTTTCCGAGGAGTTCCTCTACAACTTCAGCAGCGCCTCGATTATCCCTGCCCTCTTTGTCTCATCCTGATTTCCAACGAGATCGGGTACCGTCGCGGCACTCGCACTATACGGTTTCAAAGGGCGTGGGCGCCACCGGCAAAGAGCATTGGGATGGTTATCGGCACCTCGAACCTGCGCCGCCCTCGACGAACCGGAAGGGGATACGATGAACCCTGGTCACGAAACAGATCCACGTCAATGGGCTGTCCTGCTCCTTCTGTTGCTGGGACTCGTCGCGCCGGTATCCTCAACCGCCCAAACGCCCCCAGCCGCAACCGGCGAAGACGAGGTCAAGTTCGCCACCCAGCCGATCGAAGTCAAACCGGTATCGGCGGACATTCACATCGCCAAACGCCTGGAACGGATCCTCATCTCCACCGGTTGGTTCGAAATTCCAGAGGTCAAAGTCTCAGAAGGGATCGTCTTCCTCGACGGCACCACCCTGCGCAAGGAATACAAAGACTGGGCGGGAGAATTGGCCCGAAACACCAAGGACGTGGTCGCTGTGGTCAACCGGGTGCGCATCGTCGAGCGCTCCCCCTGGGACTTCTCCGCCGAGGTCAGGACCCTGCGGAACCTTCTGCGGGAGTTCGTCCGGGCGCTGCCCCTGATCGGCCTCGGTCTCCTCATCCTGATCGCCTTCCTCTTCGGCGCCCTCGTCTGCGGCAGGCTGGCCCGCTTCATCCTGAGCCGCAGGGTCGCAAACCCCATGCTCCAGGAGGTCGGCGCCCGGGTAGTCGGCATCTTCGTCCTCCTCGTCGGC
The DNA here is from genome assembly GCF_002868845.1 of Desulfuromonas sp. Lineage (NCBI taxonomy): Bacteria > Pseudomonadati > Thermodesulfobacteriota > Desulfuromonadia > Desulfuromonadales > Desulfuromonadaceae > Desulfuromonas > Desulfuromonas sp. The sequence continues at coordinate 226,250 of NZ_PKUB01000041.1, read as the reverse complement.
ATCTACGTCACCCTCCACGTCGTAGGCCTGAGCCGCCTCGCCGTCACCGTCCTCGGCGGGACGGGGGTCGTCGGCCTGGTCATCGGATTCGCCTTCCGCGATATCATGGAGAACTTCCTCGCGGGAATCCTGATCAGCCTGCGCAACCCCTTCCAGGGCGGCGACCTGATCGAGGTCGCCGGACACCTCGGGGTGGTGCAGAAGGTGACAGCCCGCGGCACGGTCCTGATGGACCTGGACGGCAACCACGTGCAGATCCCCAACTCGACAATCTACAAGAGCACCATCCTCAACTTCACCGCCAATCCTCGAAGGAGGCTGAGCTTCGAAGTCGGCATCGGATACGACAATCTCATCCCGCGGGCCCAGGCCGTAGCCCTCGGAGTCCTGGCCGCCCACGACTCAGTCCTCGAGAAACCCGAGCCGCTGGTCCTGGTCGAGAAGCTCGCCGCCGCGACCGTCAACCTGCGCATCATGTTCTGGATCGACGGCAACGCCTTCGACGCCAACAAGATGAAGTCATCGGTCATGCGCCTGGTGAACAGGGCCTTTCAGGACGAGGGGATCTCCATGCCGGACGAGGAACGGGAGGTACTCTTCCCCGAGGCGGTGCCGGTCCGGATGGTGGAAGAGAGGGAGACGATAAAGGCAGAAGAGACGGTTCGCCCAGAAGCACAGGCCACGACGGAGGCAGCGGCGACCGTCGCCGAGGGGGGACTCACCAGCCAGGAGGAAAACATCCGCGAGCAGGCCCGCCTGTCGCGGGTGCCGGAGGCGGGACCGAACCTCCTCAAGGGGAATTAGGGCGCCAACAACGAACAAAGGCCGCACCTGTGCGCCGCCCTCCCCGCCCGGACTCCTTGTCGAGTGACAAGAGAAAGACCCGGCTGCTTGCGCAACCGAGGAAAGAGCGATCGGCATGTCAATTATCTACATACTCCTCGTGCTCCTGATCGTAACGAGGACCTTCGGCGAAATTTCAGAGCGCCTCGGACAACCTGCCCTCCTGGGCGAACTGGTCTCGGGAATCTGCCTCGGGATCCTCGTGCACCACTATGACCAGCAATTCCCTGTCCTCTCTGGCCTGACCGAGAATGAGGTGTTTACAGCCATCACCGACCTCGGGATTTTCTTTTTAATGCTCCTCGGTGGGATCGAACTAAACCCCGTCAAGCTCCTCAAAGCCTCAAAGACTTCCCTTATCGTGGCCACGGGTGGCATGGTCATTCCTTTTGCTCTCGGCATGGGGTTCGCCTACCTGGCACTGCCCCCTTCGGACCTTCGTACTGCACAGGCCCTCTTCCTTGGGACGGTGATGGCCGTAACGGCAGTCCCGGTAAGCATCAAGTCCCTCATGGACATAGGAAAACTCGAAACCAAAGTCGGTCAAACGATCATCTCGGCCGCCGTCATCGACGACACCCTGAGTCTCATATTGCTGGCCGTTCTGACCGGCTTTGTCCAAACCGGCACAATCCCAGACGGAACCGCCCTCGCCCTGCTGTTCGGCAAGATCGCTCTTTTCTTTTTGATCGCAAGCGCACTGGGACACTACCTGTTTCCAGCCATAGGCAAGTATTTGGATAAAAGCAAGGCAGACGAATTCGAATTCAGCATGCTTTTGATAGCGGCCCTATCCTATGCCATGCTGGCTGAATTCCTCGGGATGCACTTCATCCTGGGCGCTTTCCTCGCCGGCCTCTTTTTCCGAAGAAGGACGATTACACCTAAAATCTACCGCGATATCCTTGCCAAAACGAAGGGACTGACAACCGGGTTCCTTGCCCCGGTCTTCTTTGCCTCGATAGGCATGCATCTCGACATGAAGGCGATGCAGGTCGTGCCGGGGTTCGTTATCGCGATGATCGCCATTGCAACGGTAGGAAAGGTTCTGGGAGCAGGTGCCAGTGCACGTGTTGCGGGAATGTCGCCCAGAGAATCTCTCGCAATTGGGGTCGGGATGAACGCCCGCGGGGCGGTCGAACTGATCATCGCCGACATCGCCCTGCGTGCCGGAATCTTCACCATGCCGGAACCGGTCCACCCGATCATTCAGTACATGTTCTCCTCCGTGGTGATCATGGCCATTGCAACGACCTTGATGACACCTCCTGCTCTGAAACTGGCACTGCACAAACACTGACACACCTTTTGAACCTAACTCCCAGATATCGGGAGGAAAAGCCCCTTTGAAAAAAATGGCCCATCCAGCGAGGACGGGCCATTCTGCATCTTAATGATGGTCGGTCGTGATACGGCAGGCCAAGCTGATCTGACCACGGCTACCGATGAGATTAGGGATTAAGCCTCTTGGGTCATTTCCGTAAATTCACCTTTCACTTCGAGGGTAATGGTCATGGGCTTGCCGGTGCGGTTTCTCCAAAACCAGCCGTGCTTCCCATCGAACGCTGCTTCCAGCACGCCCTCATTGCTCTCGGATGAACCTTTGCTGTAGTTGAAATAATTGATATTGTGTTTTGCCGAGTCGCCATGAATATCAAAATTGGCTCGCCCGTTACTTGTCTTCCATTTATAACTGACCTTGCCTCCCTTTTCCATTTTGACCTTGACCTCCCTACCCTGATCAGGCTGGAGAGACAACGTAATGCTGTCGGATTTGACTGATTTTTGAACTGAAGTCCCAACGGCACTTTCGAATAGCTCTGCCAGCGGCGCGGCCACCTCTTTGGCCTCCGTTTTCAAGGCCTTGCCAGTAACCATTTCGGCGGTGGCCTCCTGAGCGAGCGAAACCTTGATTTCACCCATCTTGGTCAGGCCAAGAACGGTGCCGACACCGGTTGGATCGATGCCGTACTCGGCGGGAAGGACAGCGGTCACGAGAATGATTGCGGAAAAGGCGATAGCGGCGACAGTTGATTTGATGAGCCTGGCTGCCGAGGGGAGATCGGTGTTGGACGGTCTATTATGGTTGTTCATTATATTTACCTCTGTCATCGATTAAGAAATGAAAAAGCCGGTCAACTGGTAACCCACGAAGATAAAGCCGCCAGTCATCAGAGCGACATTGGCGTTATACGCGTGGCGAGTGAAACCGGCGGTACGCCGCCAAAAACCCATGACGATCAGGATCAGCCCCAATGCGATAAGTTGCCCCATCTCCACTCCAACATTGAAGGCGAAGAGATTGGGGATCAAACCATCCGGGGAGATCTTGTATTCCAGGATCTTGGTCGCCAGGCCGAAGCCATGAAACAGGCCGAAAACAAGGGTGGCAATCTTGGTGCTGGGCTGGAAACCGAACCAGCGCTTATATGCCCCCATGTTGTCCAGCGCCTTGTAGACAATCGAGAAACCGATAATCGCGTCGATAATATAAGCGCTGACGCTGAAATTCATCAGGACCCCGGAAAGCAGAGTCACCGAGTGTCCAAGGGCAAAGAGCGTCACATAGATGCTGACATCCTTTAGACGGTAGAGAAAGAAAACCACTCCGAACAAAAAAAGTAAGTGGTCATATCCGGTGACCATGTGTTTCGCGCCAAGGTAAATAAACGGGATAATCATGGTCCCCGAACTTTCCTGTATATAGCCTTTATCTCCGGCGGTCACGCCATGAGCGCCGACATCAACGACAAGAGAAAAAAATATCGCGACCAAAGCCACAAGTATAAACGAATCCTTAGCCATGGCTCTTTTGACAAAATGTACCATACGTCAACCTCATAAAAAGTTTCACGGAGACGGAACGTATCAGTAAAACTCTGAAGAAAATGTTTCTTTAATTGTCAGGGTGTTCGCTTAAAAGCAATTAGACAAGCTGGGGCGGACCGCGGATAATTCGAAAAGAGACATAACGCTCTTTCTTGGAAGACAGAGCTTGGAGAAAGGGCTCAAAATTCTCGAAATCTACGGGGGGCAGAGAGCAGGCAGGAAGGGGTGCCCCTACAGCGTCAAAGTTTAAACCCGATAAGGATTTTGCCCGTGTGACATTCCAGTCGGTATCTGTGTTTAGGTTTCACCTTTCCAGCCGCCTGAGTGGCACCTAAATCTGCTTCACCACCTTTTCCAATACCTCCCCAAAGGTCTCCAACTCCTCAGGCGATAGCACCGAGGCCATCTCCTCGGTAAGCTTTACGTGGTACTCGTGGTGACTGGTGAAGTGCTTCTGGCCCGCCTCTGTGAGCACCACCCTGTAAGAGCGCCGATCGGTTTCGTGCGGTCGACGTTCAATCAACTCCTTGCGTTCGAGTTTGTCCACCGTCACGGTCAGGGTTCCGGTCGTCACTCCTAACTTTTCGGCCAGTTCCTTCATGCGCAGAGACTTCTCGTGGCCTATGATCTCGATGGCGTGCATCTGCCCGGGGGTCAGTTCGCTGCCCCGCACCACCTCGTGCTCCCAACTGGAGAGCTTCTCGTAGAACTCGACAATCTGCCGAGCCAGCATCTTTACCGTCATCGACAATTTCCTAAGATAGGTGGCTCAGCAGTGAATAACCGGCGAAGAGAATCGTCACCACCCCGGCGCCGCGCATCAGGGCATTCTCCACCCAGTCCTGGGACAGCTTCTCCAGCAAGCGGGCGACGTGGAAGATGGCAAAGATGACTCCCCCCACGGCCACCGCCGTTCCGGCAGCATAGATGCCGAAGATCGTCGTGGCCTTCCAGGCGCTGCCCGAATCGATGGCGTAGCCGTACATGATGGCCACCGTCGGGCAGGGGATGATCATGTTGACGAAGCCGATGCCGAACAGGGCCAGGCCGGTCAACTTCTGCTTGCTGCTCTTGGGGTGGGCGTGCGGGTGCACCTGGCTGTGATCGTGGCCATGGTGATGTTCCTGTTCGTGGACGTTCTCCAGGTCGTGCGAGTGGTCGTGTCCGTGCTCTTCGTCGTGGTGGTGATGAATCAGGTTGGGCTTGATGATCAGCACGGCACCGAGAATGATCAGCAACAGTGAGGTGCCGACGTCGACCCAGTGCTCCAAGGGCTCAGGAATCACCTCCGAGATCGCCCCGAGTGTCAGGCCGAGAAGCAGACAAGCCACGGCCGTGCCGGCCAGAAAGGCAAAGGTCAGGTAGGCCACCTTGCTGCCGCGCTTCCGCCCCACCACGAAGGGAGCAAGCACCAGCCAACTGTGCCCGCAGGGGTTCACGCCATGCACTAGGCCAAGGATAAGGCTGCTTTGAAAAGCGACCCAGAAGAGGCTGTCGAGTTCCATCTGTTGCGGTCCTTTAGGTTGTCTAAAGTTCAATAGACTCAAGGTTGCCCCATCATAGCTTAAAAGTCAAGCTTCTTGACATTCAAGCTAACCACGCCCCATGACTCCTGCGAAACAGAACGGTCACCTCATTATTTTGGGCAACATTACCGGTTCCCACCTCTTCCCTTAGGCGGATGAGGCTTTTGCCGGCTTTTGGGAAATCCGTGCAGAAGTTACTTTCAGCATAGTCCTGTCCCCACCTCATACCAACGCGTGTTCCAACTAAAACCACAGTCCCAACATACTGGAAACTCAAGACATTCCGACAAAAGTCAGATTTACGCTAGCGAGCTTTATACAATATCCTCGACCAGCCTGTCGGATATTCCTCACTGCCGCGTTTTCACGGTCTGGAGGTCGGTCCAGTTTGGACTTTTCTCATCCGGATGTTATAGCTATTCGAAACGCCTCAGAAGATTTCGTCCTGCTAACAACCTGTCGCAGAGTTACGGACAAAACGGGAACTACGGGGAGGAGATAAGAATGGAAGAAGGAAGTTCGTACTATTTCGGAAAAAGATTGGAGTGGAGCTTTGGAGATGCACTCCCCAGGGTCAGGGAGGCCCTTGCAAAGGAGGGCTTTGGAATCCTTACCGAGATCGATGTCCGGGCCAAGTTGGGGGAGAAGCTGGGAGTCGATTTCCGCCCCTACGTCATCCTGGGCGCCTGCAACCCCAAGATGGCCTATCGAGCCCTGGGGCTCGAGATCAACATCGGGGTCCTTCTTCCCTGCAACGTGATCGTCTTTGTCGACGAGGACGGAGGAACAGTCGTCCGGGCCATGGACCCTGTGTGGGCGATGAAGGTGGTCGATAATCCCGAAGTGGAGGAGGTCGCGGCCGAGGTCAGAAAACTGCTCGGCAGGGCCCTTGAGAGTTTATAACGCCGCAGGCACACGGACTCGAACCCGCAGAGACACAACCTTACCGGGCCCCCTGCAGACATCAAGTCAGCGTTCGCTTCGCTTCGAGTCTCCCTGAAAACCAAAAACAAAAAAAGCCCGATCGCAAAAGCGACCGGACTTGTTTTTGTTTGGTGCCGAAGGGGAGACTCGAACTCCCACGCGCCTACGCGCACTAGACCCTGAACCTAGCGTGTCTACCAATTCCACCACTTCGGCTTGAAGCGAGGGTTTTTATAACAAAAGGATACCCCCTTTGCAACAAAAAAATCGACGGGTCCTGCAGTGCCCTCGCCCGCGTTGACTTGCCTCCCCCCGATGCTAATCTTTAAAGACCCTGCCGCCCCCCGAGGGCGGGACCGTTCAGGCCGAAAGGGGCAACCCCATGCTGCTGCGCCAAACCCTCCTGTTCCTCTCCCGGCGCAAGGAACTGGAGGACTTCCTCAGGCACAATCCGACCGCGCGACAGGCCTCCCGCCGCTTCGTTGCAGGGGAGACCCGCGCCGAGGCCCTGGAAGCGGCCTGCCTGCTCAACGCCGAGGGATTCAAGGTCACCCTCGACTACCTCGGCGAAGAAGTCACCGATGCCGACCGGGCCTCGGCGGCGACGGAGGAGTACGCCGCGGCCCTGGAAGAGGCGGTGGCGGCGGGGATCGACACGGGGATCTCGGTCAAGCTCTCCCACCTCGGAGTGCGCATCGACGAGGATCTGGCCTGGGAGAACCTGAAGACGGTCACCGAGCGCGCCCTGCAGGTCGACCGCTTCGTGCGGGTCGACATGGAAGGGTCCGACCTGACCGAGGTCTCCCTGCAGATGGTCCGACGGGCCCACCGCAGTTGGCCCAACATCGGGGCCGTTCTCCAGGCCAGCCTTCACCGCAGCGACGCGGACCTGGCGCTGCTCAACGAGGACGGGATCTCGGTGCGCCTGGTCAAGGGAGCCTACCTCGAACCGAAGGAGATCGCCCTTCAGGACCGGGAGGAGGTCGACCTCTACTTCATGCGCCTCACCGAGGCCCTCGTCCACAGCGGCACCCGCCCTGCATTCGCCACCCACAACGAGAAGCTCATCGAGTTCGTCATCGACATGGCCGACATCTTCGAGGTGGACCGCTCCCGGTTCGAGTTCCAGATGCTCTACGGGATCGGCCGCGACCTGCAGCGCCGCCTCAAGTCCGAAGGCTACCGGGTGCGGATCTACCTCCCCTACGGCGAGGACTGGTACGGCTACTTCATGCGGCGCCTCGCCGAGCGGCCGGCCAACATGATGTTCCTCATGCGCCACCTGAAACATTAAGCCTCAGGACTCTGTTTTTTCGACCTTTTCCTCAGGTCTACAGGGGCGAACAACGACCGTCCGGTAGCGGTCAACCGTCACCAGGCCGGGCCGCACACCCTTCGGCTTGCGCACCGCCTTTCCCTCCGCCACCATGACCTCGACCTTGCCGTCCCGCTTCCCCCGCGAGTGCCCCGCAGCGATAGAGGCGGCATAGAGGACGTCCTCCTCCGGGACCTCGTCCCCGCCCTTCCCCCGCTTCAGCACCAGGTGGCAGCCCGGCATGTTGTGGGAGTGAAACCACAGGTCCTCGGCCGCGGTCATCTGCTTGCTGACGTAGTCGTTGGTGCGGTTGTTCTTGCCCCAGAACAGGAGATAGCCTCCCGGGCTGAGAGTGCTGCGCACCTGCGCCTCCGGTTTCGCCTGCCGGGGCCGGGGCCGACGGCCGGCCTCGGGGCGCAGCACGCCCCCCTCCTCGAGTTCGGAGCGCAGCGCCGCCACATCCTCAGACTCGAGCGCCTCTTCCAAGGCCAGGGCCACCCCCTCCAGCCACTCCAACTCGGCCTCGGTCTCGAGGCGACGGCGCTCCGTGTGCTCCAGGCCCCGCTTCCCTTTGCGATGGCGACGAAAGTAGCGCTCAGCGTTCTCCTGGGGGGAAAGGGCCGGGTCGAGAGGGACGGTGATGCGTCCGGGCGGGTCGGCGTACCAGTCGTCGAGGACGACCTCGGCNCCTCGGCCATCCCCTTCCGCATCCGGTGCAGATTGCCCAGGAGCAAATCGCCGGTTTCCCGCATGCGCTCGGCCTGCAGCGCCTCGTCACGCTCCCCTGAGATATGCTCCAGGCGTTTGCGCAGCTTTTTGACGGCCTTGCGGACGACCCGATCCACCTCCGTCCGCCCGCCGCCGAAAACTTCGTCGACCCTCCCCTCCCCGAAGAAGGCATCGGCCGCCCCAGAGGCGCTCTGGAATGTCTGGACGTCTTCCGAAGCGATGTGCTCGGGGGTGAAAGCGGACAGCAACGGCTTGCCCTTCAGGGACGCGATGCAGGGGCTGAATTCCCGCTCCAACCAGCGCCGGCGGAACCGGCCAAGAACCTCGTCGGGAGAAGCTCCTGCCTCGACAGCGGAGGCAAGGTCCTCGGCGACCAGGGGGGTCATGGGGGAGACGTTCTCGAGGAGCCATGTGCGAAAGGTCACGTCCCGGGGGATCGTGGGCACTGCTGCCTCCAGGTCGGCGCGCAAGGAGCTTTCGGGGGGCAGGTACGGTTGCCCCGGGCGGATCTCCCTCCCCTTCTCCTCGCTGCGGCGCAGGGCATCGACGATCACCCCCTCGCCGTCGAGCAGCAGAAGGTTGGCCCGCGCCCCGAGCAGTTCGGCCACCAGGGTCCAGCGGCCCTCGCCCTTCTCCCCGGCGAAGACCATCCGCACGATCCGCTCGCCGGCCACCCGCTCGATCTCCAGCAGGCGGGTCAGGCGCGAGCGCAGCAGCTGGCTGAAGCGCGGCGGGTTCTGGGGGTTGGGAAGTTTCGTTTCGGTCAGGTGAATGCGGCTGGCGGCGGGTGATGTACACAGGAGCAGGCGCAGGTTCTCCCGGCCGTTCCAGAGGCGCAACACGATCTCGTGGGGCCCCGGCTGGTGCACCTTGTTGACCGCCGCGCCGCGGAGCGTGTCGCGCAGTTCGCAGACGACGGCCTCGATGAAGATCTGGTCCATAGACATGGATGGAGATTAGACGATTTTGGGGGATGGCGCAAGATGGGAGGGAAGGACGATCCCATGAGACCCGAGCGGCGCCGGAGGGAGGCTCCTCGCCGGTCTAGGTTCCGGGGAACCCTCCCCGGGGACTGGGCCAGCGAATGGGCCTATTTCAGCATGGCGAATTGGGTGTAGGCCAGAAACGCAGCGAGGGTGACAACAAGCGCCAGTATGGCGAATACGAGAATTTTTGACATGGTTATCCTTTTCCTGAGCGGTGTTGTAGAGGTTCGGGTGTTTTAGTCTTCTTCCATGCACAAGGCACCTTCAAGGTCAATCAACTTGTCTTGGATGAAGGCCTGGGAGTCATTGACCCCTTGGTTGTAAATGGATGGGCCGATTTCCTTCAGGAAAAACTCCAGAAGAAAACCGGCCCGCAACTCCCCAATGGACTCACCGAATTCTTCTTTTATATAGATTTGAACTTTTTCGATCGTTTTCTTGGATCGTTCTTTGTCCAGTTCAAATTTCATTCATCACCCATTTACTTCGCGTTGAGGCGTTAAGCGATGCCGGGCGGTGCGAGCATGACCCCGATGCCCCGGTCTGATGGCTAGCCGCAGTTCCTATTGAAATTACTGCATGATCTCTTTGGCCAGCTTTTCACCGTACACTTCAGCAGTACGGATTATCTCTGGGCAGCCAGCGACTTTGCCTTTTTCAAAAATGCCCAAAACGGGGAACTTCCGGCTCACCTCATAACCCAGGGCCTCGAGCGGCATCTGCATCGCTTCGAGAGTGAACCCCATGTCTTCCTTGGTCCGCTGTTCGGCAACGGCTGCGACGACCGCTTTCCGGCCCTGGTTTGCGAGTTTACTGCTCCAGTGACCCGGTCGAGGCTCGGCGAAATCATAGAAACAGTAGAGCCTGTCAATAAAGCCTTTCATCCATGCCGTGACATTGTAATTGTGTACGGGGGAAATCAAAAAAAGACCGCGAGATTCGACGATTTTTTGGTAGATACCGACCATGTCGTCATCAAAACGGGAACATTCGCCGGTTTTTCGACAAAGTTCACAACCGATGCATGGGGTAATTTGACAATCCCTCAGTTGAACTTCCTCTGTTTCAAGTCCGGCTTGATTCACACCCGCGCAAAAGTGACTGAGGAGGACATCGGAGTTCCCGCCTTTCCGGGGACTGGCACCGACAGCCAAAACTTTGGGCTTAATAAGGTCCGCTTTGATTTCAAGTGTCATGTCAGACTTTCGATGTTTTTGTGTGCTTTTGGTTAGTAGAGTAGAACCTCAGTGCACAGTAAACCGTCTGGCGAATTCGGCCTTTCGGCTCGGCCCTGTCCATTAAGCACCTGGCGGTGCCCACGTATTTACCGTTTCCCTTAGTCCCCTCGTCAAACCGTAAGTCGGGTTCTCCCCGTTACGGCTTACCGACGACCTTCCCCGTGTGCTTATCAGCAACCTTTGTCGTTGAAGTCTTCGCGATCAGCCGAACTGGCATACACCCAGTCGCGTGATCATCTCGCCGTGGACCCTTCGATAGCCCCTCGTCTCATCGCTGTACTTCCGCTTCAGAAAGATTCGGATTCGCTCCGATACATAATAGTTCAGCTTCAAGAGCCGCTCGCGTACGGGCCGGATGGCGGTGTGATAGTTGTTCCATCCCCGGATCACCGGGTTCAGTTTTCCAACGATCTCCTCCAGGCTGCTGCCGTACCTTCTGCCGAACGTCTGCTTGATTTTCTCCCGAACTGCCCGCAGGGAACGATCAGACGGCCAGAGGCGGGTAACGTATTTCATCCTGGCTTTGGGCGATTTGGTCGGGGTGCGCCGCAGGTGAATTCCGAGAAAGTCGAACCCGTCGTCGGCACTGACAATCCGGGTCTTCTCCGGATGCAGTTCCAGCCCGAGTCGTCCGAGCATCCCTCGTGCCTTTGCCAGCACCTTCTCACCGTCCAGATGGACCAAGATGACGAAGTCGTCCGCGTACCTGACCAGGGTGCCGGGGATGCCGGATTCGACGAACATCACGTCGAAACAGTGCAGGTACAGGTTCGCCAGCAGCGGGGAGATGACCCCGCCCTGTGGCGTTCCGGCACTGGACCTAACATGCTGCCCCTCATCCATGACCCCGGCTGTCAACCATCCGCGGATCAGCTTGAGCATCCGCGGGTCGCTGACGCGCTTTTGTACCAACCGCATCAGGATATCGTGACGAATGGCATCAAAGTAGCCTTTGATGTCGGCGTCAATGACCACCGTCTTCCTGCCAAAGGTGATCGCGGAACGGATCTTCTTGATCGCCATGTGGGCGCTGCGCCCGGGGCGGAAACCGCAGGAACAATCGAGGAAGTTGGTTTCGAAGATCGGCTCCAGCATCAGCTTGGCAGCCATCTGCACGACCCGGTCCTTGACGACCGGAATCCCGAGCGGGCGCTTCTCGGCTTTACCCGGTTTGTCGATCCAGCATCGCCGCACACTTTGAGGCCGGTAAGTCTTGCCTCGGAGTTCTTCGCCAAGATCGGCGAGAAACGCCTCGACACCGATGACCTCTTCGATGTGCTCGATGGTTTGCTTGTCGACGCCGGGGGCGCCGCGATTGACCCTGACCCGTTTCCAGGCCGTCCACAGTACGTCCTCACGATAAAGCTTGTCGTAGAGGGCGCCGAACCTCCTATCCAGCGACTGTTTCGCTGCACGGGAGAGTTTGCCTTGCAAAGACTGGACTTTTAATCGCATGTTCCTAGCCATAGGGCACTCATGCATCCTTATCTTGCAGACAAACGCGGTCGAAGTAGGGCCGTACGCTCGAGAAGAGTTATGTTGTCTCTTCCGTCATCACTTCAGGGCCCCTCCGACATCCCTCCGCCCGTCACCTGCGACTTGCCGGTTTCATCCGACTTGAGGCGGGCTTTCCGCCGTCGAAGAACGGCGGGGACGGTAGGACTTCAGGTCCAAGGTTCCGTATTCTGTCTCCGCATGCCGATGGCCTTACCCCGGGTCCTCTGCAGGTGCGCGTGCCCTTTTGCTTCCCTGCAGACACTGGCCTTCCCCAAAACCGTAGTGGGTCGGCGTGTATCCCGATTGCACGGGTTTATCCCGCTACCGGACTCTCTCAGCAATTTCCGTCCGGTCTTATCTGACGAGGCTGCACCATTCACTTTATGTTACGGCCTGCGGATTTGGCGAGCACCCCGGGCTGAGTACGACGGCCGTCAGATCGACGGTCGCCTTCGCGGCACAATGTCGGGGCAAGTTCAGCCGCCCTGTTACCAGAACGACCCGCCCCCAGCCTACACACCCAAAAAGGGCAATTGGTGTGGCAATCTCCTTTCAGATTGCGAGATTACGGTCTTGAAACCTCGTACACGGTTCGTGATAACCGGCGGCGACGAGCTGCTCGCCAACCACCGCAATTTTAGATTTTGCTTTTCAAATTTGCACAGACGCATTTTCCGTCCGGTTGATTAGTTTGTTAGACGCTTCTTGATTTTGAGTTGGAAGTTTTGGTAGCAGCTCAAGATAGTCACTAGGTAGATCGATATGGTATCGCGTTGAAAGAGCGAAAAGTATTAGATGCACTCTTGTGCGGAAAATCGATAAACTTTCAACTATTTGCTTGAGTTGTAAGTTGTTAGGGGTTTCTGAAAAATCGCAAGCCACACCTTCCAATGTGTGAGCTTGTGCAAATCCTTTGTCATGTATCCCTGTTACTTCTAATTCACTAAGGCATTCGGTACAACTTGTCCGAAATTGCGTTAAAATTTCGAAAAGTTCGGAACCTCTTGATAACTCAACCATTTCCCGTGTAAGTATTTCTCTGATTTCTTGAATTGAACTGATGGCACGGAGGGGGGTTATAGGGTTTAGTTGAGCAAACCGTGGTGTAATTACCCGCCGATCCTCGCACATGGTAACGACCCGTTCTGCAACAGCGATTTCGTTGACTGGGGGGGACCATGAGATTCCACCAAGAGGTGTTGATATGCCGGTAATACGCTGAAGAATCTTCTGAAATGAAATGAACATCAGGTCTTCCTTTGGTAGCGTCTAACAGGTATTAGGCGAATGCCGCCTTTAACAGATATTGCGAAGGTCCGCTTTTTCTAATATGGCGTGTTTCGCATATCCCGTTAAGGGCGAATCTTAATGATTTGAAGAGCTTTATCTTGGCCGATTCCACAAAGGGAGTCAAGGGCCAAAGCCCTGTAATTTCAGACTTATGGAGTTTCTTCTCCACCTTTTCGGGGTAGAAAACCTGGGACACTCCCCCGTTCTTTCTGCCGGGGACGCCCCTACTTCGACCGCTTCACCCCGACCCGCGGGCAGTGCTCCTGCACCGGGCAGGTGGAGCAGAGGGGGGTGGGGGCCTTGCAGACCTGGCGGCCGTGGAAGATGAGGACGTGACCGGCCTGCGTCCACTTCTCCTCCGGCAGCAGGGCGCACAGGTCCCGCTCGATCTTGTCCGGGTCGGTGTGCCGGGTCCAGCCGAGGCGGAAGGCGATCCGCTTGACGTGGGTGTCGACGACCATGCCGGGTACCCCGAAGGCGTTGCCGAGGACGACGTTGGCGGTCTTGCGCCCCACCCCGGGCAGCCGAACGAGCTCCTCGAGGGTGCCGGGGACCTCTCCGCCGTGCTCACCGGCGATCGCCGCGGCGCAGCCGATGAGGCTTCTGGCCTTGTTGCGGAAAAACCCGGTGGAGCGGATGTCCTCCTCGAGCTCCGCCGGGTCGGCCGTGGCGTAGGCGGCGGCATCGGGATATTTCGGGAACAGGCTTTCAGTGACCAGGTTGACCCGCACGTCGGTGCACTGGGCCGAGAGGATGGTGGCCACGAGAAGCTCCAGGGAGTTTCGATGACGCAGAGCGCAGGCGGCATCGGGGTAGGTGGCCTCGAGCAGGCCGAGCACCTTCAGGGCCGCAGCCGGGGAATCTGTGGGGGTCATGACACCTCGATATTCATGTTTTTCTTGAGCGCGCCGTCTTTTTCAAGCCACCGGGTGGGGGGCGGCGTTCAGCTCGGGGAGGGTGCCGAACCCATCGAGAAGGGGTGAACCCTGCGGCTTATCAACCGTTTCCACAGGCTTGTCCACAGGGGTGCCCTCCTAGCCGGGAGCGATCTCCATGCGGTTGCGGTGGATTTTCTTCAGTTTGAGATAGGTGCGGGGGTCGGTGACCTGCACGGTCAGGATCAGGGGAAGGTGGGAGGAGGCCATGCGGGCCATGCGGGTGCGCTGGATGTGGGCATCGACGATGCGGATATCCCCGCACAGGTAGGCGCGGTCCCTGCCGACGAGGGGAAATCGGGCCGGGAAGGTGGCTGGCCACAGGGGTCGCCGGGCCTTGCGCAGGGCGAGGGCCAGGTCGAAGTTGCCCGCCCCCCAGAAGGTGTCGGCGAAGTCCCCGAGCACCAGGGCCGGGCAGGCCATGGAAGGGTTGCCGAGCAGTTCGGGCCCGAGCAGACTGGCGATCTGGCCGCGGCGGCAGCGCGGCGGCGGCTCCATTCGCAGGTTGAGAAGGTGCAGCCGCTTGCCGCCCACATCGACGTCGGCCCGGCTGCAGCGCCCGCCTTCACCGAGGTCGAAATCCTGAAGTCCATGCAGGGGATAGTAGGACAGAAAAGCGTTGGCCCCGTTGCGCCCCGTGCCGTAAGCACGCATGCCGAGCCGCTCTGAGAGAATCTGGAGCTGGTCCTGGCCGGGGGAGGTGTCCAAACCCTGAAGGGCGACGATGTCCGGCGCTCCGTCGGCGATGACCTGGAGCACCCTCTGGGGGTCCACCCGGCCGTCACCGCCCCGGCATCCCTGAACGTGGTAGGTCATGATGCGCAGGGTGTTCACCCGTAAACCTCCCCCCCACTGCTGCCCGGCCTTTTTTCGCCGGCTCTCAGCGCCGCGGCGGCCGTCCGCTTCGCCGGCGATATATCACTGCTTCAGACGCCGGACGCTCTTGACGGTCACCGGCTCCACCGGCAGGTTCTGGAACGCAGGACCCTTTCTCTGGGTCTGCAGGCCGGCGATTTGATCGACCACCTCCATGCCGTCGATCACCTTGCCGAAGACCGCGTAGCCATAGGCCCTGGAAGAGCTGGTCCCCCGGTGATCGAGGGGGCCGTTGTCCACCAGGTTGATGAAAAACTGGCAGGTGGCGCTGTCCACAACGTTGGTCCGGGCCATGGCGATCGTGCCGCGCTCATTCTTCAGGCCGTTGCCGGCCTCGTTCTTGATCGGGTCCCGGGTCGGCTTTTTCTTCAGGTCGGCGCCGAAGCCGCCGCCCTGGATCATGAACCCCTTGATGACCCGGTGAAAGACCGTCCCGTCGTAAAAGCCGTCCTCGGCATAACCCAGAAAGTTCTTTACCGACACCGGGGCCTTGTCCGTGAAGAGTTCGAGGGTGATGGCGCCGAGACTGGTTTCCATGACGACGGTCTCCTTGGCAGCGGCCGTGCCGGCCAGCAGCAGGGACAGGGTCAGAAGAAGAAGCAAACGAGCCATAACAATCCTCCCTTGGGTTCCTATTCGCCCTCAGATTTGAGCCGGCGCAGCATCAGGTCACTGACCGCCTGGCGGGGGTCCTTGTCCTCGTAAAGAATGGAGTACATCTGTTCGGTGATGGGAACCTCGACCCCGAGCTTGCGGGCGAGCTGGTAGGCCGACAGGGTGGTCTTGACCCCCTCGGCCACCATCTGCATCCCGGCCAGGATATCGTCGAGCTTGCGGCCCCGCCCCAGCTCCATCCCCACGGTCCGGTTCCGGGACAGATCGCCCGTGCAGGTCAGCACGAGGTCTCCCATGCCGGCCAGTCCGGCGAAGGTCTCGGGCCGGGCCCCCATGGCCACGCCGAGGCGGGTCATCTCCGCCAGTCCCCGGGTGATCAGGGCCGCCCGGCTATTGTAGCCGAAACCGAGTCCGTCGCAAACCCCGGCGGCCAGGGCGACAACGTTCTTGAGAGCCCCCCCGAGCTCCACCCCGACCACGTCGTCGCCGGTGTAGACCCGGAAACAGTCGGTGTTGAAGGCCTCCTGAACCCTCCGGGCGACGCCGGCGTCGGAGGAGGCGGCGACCACCGCGGTGGGCATGCCGGCGGCCACCTCCCGGGCGAAGGACGGCCCGGAGAGAAAGGCGAGTTGTCCCGACAGGCCTTCGGGCAGAACCGCTTCGAGGACGTCGGACATGGGGAGCAGGGTGTCGTTCTCGATCCCCTTGGAAGCCGACACGATCAGGGTGTCCGGGCCGATGTGGGAGGCGGCCCCTTCCATCACCCGGCGCATGACCTGGGAAGGGGAGACCAGCACCAGCATCTCTTTGCCGGAGACCGCCCCGGCCAGATCCGAGGTGACCGAGAGGTTCTCCGCCAGGGTGAAGCCGGGCAGATAAAGGTCGTTCTCCCGGCTGCGCTCCATGCCCTCGGCCAGCTCCGGCTCGAAGGCCCAGAGGGAAACGGGGTAGCCTTTTCTGGCCAGCAGGTCGGCCAGGGTCGTCCCCCAGCTGCCGGCACCGATGACGCCGATATTCATGTCGCGGTCTCTTCCTGTGCTCTTTAGATGGCCTTCTTCTTCTTGCGGATGCGCTCCCGGACCTGGTCGATCTTGGTGGCCAGAGCCTCGGCGTTGGAATACCTTCCCCGCAACGCCTCCAGGATCTGGAGTGCCCGGCTCAGCTCTTCCTTCTCCTCGAGCACCGCGGCCATGCCGAAGCGGGCCTCCAGGGCGTAGGGGCTGTCCGGCCAGTTGCCCACCACCCGCCCGAAAGCCTCCAGGGCCGAATCGAGGGCCCCCTCCAGGGAGAGGGTGACGGCGATGCGGTACTGCACCTCGGCCACCAGGGAGCTGTCGGGGTAGTCCTTGAGCAGGCTGTCGAACTCGATGCGCGCCTGCTCGAAGTTGTTGAGCCGGAAATAGGCGTCAGCGATTTCGTACTGGATGCGGTCCCCCTCAGGGGCCCCGCGGTCGAGCAGCTTCTGGTAGCCCACCACGGCCCGGCCGTAATCCTGAAGGCGGTACTTGTAGATTTCCGCCGCCTGCCTCTGGGCCTCTCGGGCCAGATCGGTATCCGGGTAGTCCCGGACCACCAGCAGGTAGGTCAGCAGGGCCTCCGGGTAGCGCTTCAGGAAGAGATTGAGGGTCTCGCCGCTCTGAAACAGGGCCATGGGAGCCAGGTGAAAATCCGGGGCGCTGTCGTAGAGGTCGCGAAAGCTCTTCGTCGCCTCTTCGTACCGCCCCTGCCGAAGCTGCTCCTCGGCCCGGGCAAAGCGCCCGGCGCGGATCTCGTCGAGGCTGAGGAGATAAAAGGCCAGGCCGCCGAGAGCCAGAACCAGCAGCAGGGAAAGGCCGATGGCCCACAGGCGGAAGCTCTTAGAGCCCCTCCGGCGCCTCTTCCGTTCCTCCCTGAGCAGCTGCTTCTTCAGCCTCTTGATCTCCATCTCCCTCGTCCTTTTCGGCGAGTTTGGCCACCGCCACGATCCGCTCGTCGGCCTCCAGCACCATCAGCCGCACCCCCTGGGTGTTGCGCCCGATGACCGAGAGCGCCCCGACCCGGGTCCGCAGGATCTTGCCGCGGTCGGTAATGAACATCAGGTCGGAATCGTCGTCGACCAGCTTGATATCGACCACCTTGCCGTTGCGCTCCGAGGTCTTGATGGTGATGATGCCCTTGCCGCCGCGGCTCTGGACCCGGTACTCGTCGAGCTGGGTACGCTTGCCGTAGCCGTTTTCGGTCACCGAGACCAGGGTCGCAGCGGTCGCGTCGGTCACGACCTCCATGCCGATGATCTGGTCGTCCGCCTCGAGCATCATCCCCCGCACGCCGCGGGCGGTCCGCCCCATGGGGCGGGCGTCGGTTTCGGGGAAGCGGATCGATTTGCCGCCCCGGCTGGCGAGCAGGATATCCATGGTGCCGTCGGTCAGGCGGGCCGAGATCAGGCTGTCGCCTTCGTCGATGGTCAGGGCGATGATGCCGCCCTGGCGGGGATTCGAGTAGGCCATCAGGTCGGTCTTCTTGACCGTTCCATGACTGGTGGCGGTAATGATGAATTTCCCTTCCTCGAACGCCTTGACCGGAAGGATGGTCATCACGTTCTCGCCGTCCTGCAGGTTGAGCAGGTTGACGATCGCCTTGCCGCGCGCTGCGCGGCCGCCCTGCGGGATCTCGTGCACCTTCAGCCAGTAGACCTTCCCCTTGTCGGTGAAGACGAGGATGTAGCTGTGGGTCGAGGCGATAAAGAGGTTCTCGACGAAATCCTCCTCCTTCGGCCGCATGCCGGTCTTGCCCTTGCCGCCGCGCCTCTGCGCCCGGTAGAGCGAGACGGCATTGCGCTTGATATAGCCGCTGTGCGACACGGTAACGACCATGTCCTCCTCGACGATCATGTCCTCGATGGAAAGATCGGCCGACACGGCGATGATTTCGGTGCGTCGCGGGTTTCCGAAGCGTTCCTTGATGTCGAGCAGTTCGCCCTTGATGATTTTGAGGATTTCCATCTCGCTGGCGAGAATTTCCTTGAGACGTTTAATCAGGGCCAGCACCTGCCGGTATTCCTCGACGATCTTGTCGCGCTCCAGCCCGGTCAGCCGGTGCAGGCGCATGTCGAGGATCGCCTGGGCCTGGATTTCGCTCAGGGAGAAGCGGTCCATCAATCGTCCTTTGGCTTCGGCCGAGTTGGCGCTGGCCTTGATCACCTGGATCACCTCGTCGAGGTTGTCCAGAGCGATCTTCAGGCCTTCGAGGATATGGGCGCGGGCCTCGGCCTTCTTCAGTTCGAACAGGGTGCGCCGGGTGACGATCTCCTTGCGGTGCTCGATGAAGTTGTCAAGGACCTCGCGCAGGGTCAGAATTCGCGGTTGGCCGGAGACGATCGCCAGCATGATGATGCCGAAGGACGACTGCATCGCGGTCATCTTGTAAAGCTGGTTGAGCACCACCTGGGGGATGGTGTCACGTTTCAGCTCGATGACGATGCGCATGCCGTCGCGATCCGATTCATCGCGCAGGTCGGAAATACACTCGATCTTCTTGTCCCGAACCAGGTCGGCGATCTTCTCGATCAGGCGCGCCTTGTTGACCTGGAAGGGAATCTCGGTCACCACGATGCTCTCGCGGCTGGTGCGGCTGTTCTGCTCGACCATCGCCTTGGCGCGCATCAGGACGATGCCGCGCCCGGTGCGGTAGGCTTGATGGATGCTGTCCCGGCCCATAATGAAACCGCCCGTCGGGAAGTCGGGACCGGGGATATGCTGGAGCAGCGCCTCGGTTTCGAGTTTCGGGTCGTCGATCACCGCGATCAGGCCATCGATCACTTCGCTCAGATTGTGCGGCGGGATCTTGGTGGCCATGCCGACCGCGATCCCCTCGGAACCGTTAACAAGCAGGTTGGGGAACTTGCAGGGCAGAACCAACGGCTCTTCGAGGGAATCGTCGTAGTTCGGCCCGAATTAGACGGTCTCCTTGTCGATGTCGTTAAGCAGTTCATGGGCGAGCCGGTCCATGCGCACTTCGGTGTAACGCATGGCTGCCGCCGAATCGCCGTCTACCGAACCGAAGTTGCCCTGGCCGTCGACCAGCGGATAGCGTAAAGAGAAGTCCTGCGCCATGCGGACAATGGTGTCGTAGACCGCCGAGTCGCCGTGCGGATGGTACTTACCGATCACGTCACCGACGACGCGGGCCGACTTCTTGTACGGCTTGTTCCAGTCGTTGCTCAGCTCGTTCATGGCGAACAGGACCCGCCGGTGGACCGGCTTGAGACCGTCGCGCACGTCCGGCAGGGCCCGGCCGATAATCACGCTCATCGCATAGTCCATGTAGGACTTGCGCATTTCGTCTTCGATATTGACGCTGACTTTGTTCTGTTCAGAAAGCATTTAGACTTTCCTCCGGAAAATCAGAGGCGCGAAGCGTGGCGTTTCCCGCTTCCCACTTCAGAATTAAACATCCAGATTCGATACGTTCAGGGCGTTGGTTTCAATGAATTCACGCCGCGGCTCGACCTGGTCTCCCATCAGCACGGTGAAGATCTGTTCCGCCTCGTAGGTGTCCTCGACCTTGACCTGAAGCAGCACCCGTTTTTCCGGGTCCATGGTGGTCTCCCAAAGCTGCTCCTGATTCATCTCGCCCAGCCCCTTGTAACGCTGGATGTACTGACCCTTCTTGGCCCGGGCGAAGAAGTAGTCGAGCAGCTCCTGGCGGTCGCTTACCACCGTTTCCTCCTGCCCTTCCTTGCTTATCAGCGCATTCTCGCTCAGGCAGATTTCCTCGACTTGCTTGTAGGACTGCAGCAGCAACTTGTACTCGTACATCGACAGGCTCTCGAGCACCTTATGGTCGATGTAGGAGCGCAGGCTGCCGTTGTTGTAGAGGATTCTCGGGGGATCATTGAACACCTGGAACTCGACGTCCGGAGCGACTTGGCGCAACTTTGCGGCCAGCGGTTCGAGATCGACCAGGTCGGCAAAACCGTTCTGCAACTTTCCATGCACGAAGACCTTGAGAACCTCGGGGTTGATTCCCTTGTGCACCATCTTGCCGAAATGCTCGTTGTACTCGAGGATGTTGCGCAAAGTCGGGATGATCTGCTTGCCTCGAAGCACCTTGCCGCTCTTCTCCATCTTCACGGTCATCCCCTCGACGCCTTCGTCGAGCAGGTATTCGCGCAGAGCGTCCTCGTCCTTCAGGTAGAGCTCCTTCTTGCCGCGCTTGACCTTGTAAAGCGGCGGCTGGGCGATATAAAGATGACCGCGTTCGACCAGTTCCGGCATCTGCCGGAAGAAGAAGGTCAACAGCAGGGTCCGGATATGCGAACCGTCGACGTCGGCGTCGGTCATGATGATGATGCGATGGTAGCGCAGCTTGCTCAGGTCGAAATCATCTTTACCGATGCTGGTGCCCATCGCCGTGATCAGGGTGCGTATTTCGTTGGAGGTGATCATCTTGTCGAAACGCGCCTTCTCGACATTGAGGATCTTCCCCTTGAGGGGCAGAATCGCCTGATAGCGCCGTTCGCGTCCTTGTTTGGCGCTGCCGCCGGCCGAGTCGCCCTCGACCAGGTAGAGTTCGCACAACGCCGGGTCCTTCTCCTGGCAATCGGCCAGCTTGCCAGGCAGGGCCAGCCCATCGAGGGCGCCTTTGCGGCGGGTCAGATCGCGGGCCTTGCGAGCGGCCTCGCGGGCCCGGGCGGCGTCGATCCCCTTCTCCAGGATCTTGCGTGCCACAGCCGGGTTTTCCTCGAGGTATTCCGCCAGTTTCTCGTTCATCAGGGTCTCGACATATCCCTTGATCTCGG
Source organism: Desulfuromonas sp. (assembly GCF_002868845.1). Classification (NCBI taxonomy): domain Bacteria; kingdom Pseudomonadati; phylum Thermodesulfobacteriota; class Desulfuromonadia; order Desulfuromonadales; family Desulfuromonadaceae; genus Desulfuromonas; species Desulfuromonas sp. The sequence goes on along the minus strand of NZ_PKUB01000041.1, from coordinate 204,868 downwards.
AATTGCCGAGTTTGGTCTTGGTCTGGCCCTCGAACTGCGGATCGGGAACCTTGACCGAGATGACCGCCGCCATTCCCTCGCGCAGGTCGTCGCCGGAGATCGATGTCTTGACGTTCTTCAGCAGGTTGTTGGCCGTGGCATAGGAGTTCATGGTGCGCGTCAGCGCCGACTTGAAACCGACCAGGTGGGTGCCGCCCTCGTGAGTATTGATGTTGTTGGCGAAGGCGAATATTTTCTCGTCGTAGGCATCGTTGTACTGGATGGCTATTTCGATATCGACGCCTTCTTTGGAGCCGCTGAAGAAGATCGGCTTGGGATGCAGAGAGTTCTTGGCCCGGTTGATGTATTCGACGAACGAGACAATGCCTCCCTCGTAATGGAACTCATGGCTCTTGTCGGTCCGCTCATCGACAATGTTTATTTTGACCCCGGCATTGAGAAAAGCCAGTTCGCGGATCCGCTGTGACAAGGTTTCGAAGGAAAATTCGGTTGTTTCGAAAATATCAGGATCGGGCCAGAACAGGATGCGGGTGCCGCGCCGTTTAGTCGTGCCGTCCTGTACCAGCTCGCCGGTCGGTACGCCGCGTTCGTAATTCTGCCGGTAAATCTTGCCGTCCCGGCGGATCTCCATTTCCAGTCGACTCGACAGGGCGTTGACCACCGAGATGCCGACGCCGTGCAGGCCGCCGGAGACCTTGTAGCTGTCGCTGTCGAATTTTCCGCCGGCATGCAGTACGGTCATGACAACTTCTGCGGCCGGCTTCTTCTGGGTCGGGTGCATATCGACGGGTATGCCGCGGCCGTTGTCGACCACGGTGACCGAATTGTCGACATGGATGATGACCTTGACCTCGTCGCAATGGCCGGCAAGCGCTTCGTCGATGGAGTTGTCGACCACCTCGTAGACCAGGTGATGCAGGCCCTGCACCGCAGTGGAGCCGATGTACATGGCCGGACGCTTGCGGACAGCGGAGAGCCCTTCGAGAACCTTGATGCTTTCCGCGCCGTATTCGCTGACATTCTTCTGGGTCATAGAAACCTCGTTCGTGTCATTCTGTCTCAAGGGAGCCGCCCACCACCCGGAAAAACCGGGCATGATCGAGTCCCTCGTTCAACAAAGGCTGGATATCGGTGGTAGTGACGAACACCTGTCCCCGGCGGCCGAGCAGGAATCGAAAGAAAAATCCCTGACGCTGCCGGTCGAGTTCGCCGGTCATGTCGTCCAGCAGCAAGACCGGAGCTTCACCAAGTTTGGCCTCCAGGTCCATGATCTGGGCGGTTTTAAAAGCCAGCATGAAAGATCTCTGCTGCCCCTGGGAACCGTACAGCCGCAAGGACAAGCCATTTACCATAAAATCGAAATCGTCCCGGTGAGGACCGCTCAGGGTCTGACGCAGCTGACGCTCCCGTTCCGAATCCCGCTCCAGTCTGCGCTTTAACGTTTCACAAAGCGCCTGCTCGTCGTCGTTTCCGGCGGGATAGAGCAGGTTGGCTCTTTCCTTGTTGCCGGTCAGATTGAGATAGGCTTCCTCCAGCAAAGGTCTCAATCCGGCCAGGTAAAGGTAGCGGTCCTGCCGGATGCGGGCCCCGGTCCGTACAAGTTCCTCGGTCCAGGAATCGAGCTCTGCCTGGGAACACCCGTTTTTGAGAAGCCGGTTGCGCTGCTTCAGGCAGCGGCTGTAATCCTGAGCCCTTTCAAGAAAGGACGGATCGATCTGAAAAACAGCCCGATCGACCAGGGACCTGCGACCTCCAGGATACCCCTTGACGAGATTAACCTCCTCCGGGGAAAAAAGCACCGTTTTAAGGACCCCGAGAAAATCTTTCGCTGTGCGAACCGTTTTGCGGTCGACCCGGGTGGTCTTGCCCCGTCCGTCGATAGTGAGATCGATGGAGCGTTGTACCCCGCGAAAGCTGAGTTCCGCCCCGACCGTGGCCCGCTCGGATCCGTGGCGAACTATCGCCTCGTTGGGCCCTTGCCGAAAACTTTTAAGATTTCCAAGAAGGTGGATTCCCTCCAGAAGATTGGTTTTTCCCTGGGCATTGTCTCCCCAGAGCACATTCAATCCCGGGTCAGGCTCGATAGTGGCCTGACCGATGTTTCGAAAGTCCCGCCAGGCCACTCTGCTTAGCAGCATGGCACAACCCTCTCATGGAAAAAGCCTCTTTTAAAGGCCTTTTTCGCTGGTGTTTGGATAAGGGTCTACAATCGCATCGGCATGACCACAGCCAGAAAATCGTCTCCTTCCGAGGGAGTTACCAGGCCGGGCGACAAATTGTCCTTGACGTTCAACTTGATTTTGTCTTCTTCGAGGGACTGCAAAATATCGATCAGGTAACGAGCGTTAAAACCGATAGAGAGTTCCTGCCCCGAATAATCGATTTCAAGGTCTTCCCGGGAATCACCGAATTCCGGATTGGAGGAGGAAATTTCAAGGAGTCCCGCCTTGAAGGCGACCTTGACACCCCGTGATTTATCGCTGGTGAGAATCGACATGCGGCGCAGAGCGTGAAGAAAAGGGTCCCGGGGAATGAGCAGAGAAATGTCGTTATTCTGGGGAATGACCCGGTTGAAGTCGGGAAACTCTCCGTCAACAAGGCGCATGACAACGATCGTCTGGTCCTTCTTGACGATAGCGTTGTTTTCCATGAAACCGATCTGTACGTCGCTGTCCCCCTCCTCGGCTATTTTTTTCAGCTCGAGAATGCCCTTGCGGGGAAAGATGACGCCCTTCTGGAGTTCCGGAATGGCAATGGCCTCCATTTTTTTCCGAATCAGGGCCAGGCGGTGGCCGTCGGTGGCCACCAGGGAAAGAACCCGGTTTTCCTCTTCATCCTGAAGACGAAAATAGATGCCGTTGAGGTTGTATTTTTTTTCGTCTGTCGACATGGAGAAAGCGGTCTTGTCGATTATTTCTTTCAGAAGAGGGCTTTCCATCCGGATGAAAAGCTCTTTTTCCGGTTGAGGAAAATAGGGGAATTCGTCGGCAGAAAGCCCGACGATGTTGAAAAGGGCTTTGCCGCAACGGATTTCGATCCAGCAGTTCTCCTTGGCGGTAAAGGATATTTCCTTCTCGGGAAGTTCTTTGATGATCTCGTAGATCTTTTTCGCCGAAACGGTCACTTTTCCCGGAGTGGTGACCGTAGCCGGAAAAGAGGCACGCATGCCGACTTCCAGGTCTGTAGCGGTCAGGTAAATTTCTCCCTCGCCGGCTTCGATAAGGACGTTGGAGAGGATGGGGATGGTATTGCGTTTTTCGACGATTCCCTGAACGCGGCCCAGCCCCTTGAGAAAAACCTCTTTTTCGATTTTAAATTGCATGGAGGCCTCCTTTACACAGGGATCTATTATTTAATAAAGATTGTTTTTAAAGATAGTCGATAGTAGTAAATGGCTGTGAATTTGTGAATACCCTTCTCTCAGGCCCATGTTTAGGGGGCTTGGGCCTGTGGAGAATATTGTGTGCCCAGCAGGGGCGAAAACGGTCATTTTGTGGATAACCCCTTTTGGCCATTCTGTCCCCAATCCTGTCCCCCTGCCAACCCACAGGGCGAAGGCTTTTTATTGGGACATGGAATTTTTAAGGGTATTAATGGTCGAGCGAAGTTGAAAATCCTCTTTCATGTTGTTTTCTATTTTTTTTATGGCGTGAATGATCGTGGAATGGTCCTTGCCACCGAAGCGGTTGCCGATCTCCGGGTAGGAGCATGAAGTCAGCTGCCGTGAAATGTACATCGCGATCTGGCGGGGAAGAACCAGGGCTTTGAGCCTCTTCGAGGAGCGCAGATCAGATACCTTGATATTGAAGTGCGAGGCGACAGTTTTCTGGATGTCATCTATTGAAATTTCCCGGTTTTTTTCTACCAGGATATCCTTGAGCACGTTTTTGGCCATCTCTAAAGAGACAGGAGTCGAGGTCAGGCTCGCGTAAGCACCGATACGGATAAGGTAGCCTTCCAGTTCGCGAACGTTGCTGCTGACTGAATTGGCGAGGAACAGGGTCACTTCCTCGGGAAGATGAATGCTGTTCTGCTCAGCCTTCATTTTGAGGATGGCCTGTTTCGTCTCGACGTCGGGGGCCTGGATGTCGGCAATCAAGCCCCATTCGAAACGTGATCGAAGCCGCTCTTCGAGACCGGGCATTTCCTTGGGAAACTTGTCCGAAGTCACGACGATCTGCTTGTGGGATTCGTAAAGAGCGTTGAAGGTGTGAAAAAACTCCTCCTGGGTGCGTTCCTTGCCGGCGATGAATTGGACATCGTCGATAAGCAGAACGTCCATGGACCGGAACTTGTTTCGGAACTCGTCCATCTTGGCGTAGCGCAAGGAGTTGATCAGTTCATTCATGAACTTCTCGGAGGTGTAGTAACAGACCCTCATGCGTGGGTTTTTCTTGAGAATGGCATTGCCTACGGCGTTGATGAGGTGGGTCTTGCCGAGACCGACCCCTCCGTATATGAAAAGGGGATTGTATGTGGTGGCCGGGTTATTGGCCACCGCCATGGCTGCGGCGAAGGCAAACTGATTGGACGATCCGGATACCAAGGACTCGAATGTATATTTTTCGTTGAGATTGTAGGCCCCGTTCCACGTTTGGGTCAGAATTTCTTTGTTTTCGTTGAGGGAGGGGCGGGCAGGTGACTTTTCTTCATCGCCATCGGAGGTCGCTGCCTGGGAATGGGGGGTGATGTCAATCTGGATGCGGTAAGAGACGGCCCCGGTCTGGGAAAGGGTTTCCCGGATGACGAGGCTGTAGTTTTCCCTGATCCAGTCCAGGACAAAACGGTTGGGTACCTCCAGCCGGACCAGATCCTTTTCAACGCCGACGAAACGGATCGGCTTGATCCAGGTGGTAAAGTTCTGGGGACTCATGGTCTGTTCCAGGTGAACCAATGTTTCGCGCCAGAGTCTGTTCATGGACCGTCTAGTGGGGTCGCCCAAGGGGGCTGTAAAAGGGGTGAAAAAAGAAAATATCCACAGTTTTATCAACAACTGTGAATAGCAAAAAAATACCAAGTTTCCGGGGGGTTGAGTAGACCATCATGAAATGACGGCGGTAACCTCACCGTAAGCTACCAAAGGCGTCGTGTATTTGCAACACATTTATTTGTCGGCAATCTCCCTCGAGCCGGTTTGGCCGGCAAGGTTTTGTCTTGACATAAGGCTGTAAATGTGATTAATTGTTCTTTTCGCCAGAAATCGTTTAGCAATATACCATAGGGAGTAGCAAGAAGATGAAAAGAACTTATCAGCCCAGTAGAATCAAAAGGAAAAGGACTCACGGTTTTCGGAAGCGGATGCAGAGCAAAACCGGGCAGGCCGTCATCAGACGGCGCCGGTCCAGGGGGCGCAAAAACCTGGTCGTCACCATTCCCACCAAGTAAATCGATATTCCGGTGTTGTCGAGGGTGGGGCAGACCTTTTCTTCCCGACTTCGATTGCTTCGTCGGCGCGAGTTCCTTCGGGTTTGGAGCAAAGGGAAAAAGCATCATACCCGTCATTTCATCATCGTGATGCAGGAGAGGGAAAGCGGTCCCACCAGGCTTGGCGTGACGGTCAGCAAAAAAGTTGGTGGGGCCGTAGTGCGTAATAGGGTCAAGAGGCTTCTCCGGGAATATTTCCGGATTCACTACGATCACCTTCCGCCGTCCTTGGACCTCTCCATCATCGCCAAAAGGGGCGCCTCTAGGGTTGAATATAAAGCGGTGTGCGAAGAGCTGAGGGTCCTTATAGACCGAACGGCAACCAAGACGCCATGCTCAAAAGATTTATCCTAGGCCTCATTCATTTCTACCAGCGCTTCCTCTCCCCTCTGACGCTGCCGAACTGCCGTTTTTATCCATCCTGTTCCTCTTACGCTTTGCAGGCTATTGGCAAGTACGGAGTTACTAAAGGGTCATGGCTTACCCTGCGGCGGCTCGGTCGCTGCCATCCCTTTCATCCGGGGGGGTATGATCCTGTCAAGTGACCTTGCTATCCCGCCGTCCGGAGTCCTTTCCCATGGAAAATAAGAATACAATCATCGCCCTTGTTCTCATGCTGGCCGTATGGGTCGGCTTTTCCGTTCTCTTTCCTGCAGAAAAGCCCCAGGCACCACTTGCCCCAGCCCAGGAGCAGCGCGCCGCCGTTGAAACGGAGGCGGTTGCGGCACCGGTCAATCCCGTCGCCTCTCCGGTCGGCTTTGAAGACGCCGGAGCAGTCCACCCGGAGCGGGAACTGGTCGTGGAGACCGATCACTACCTGGCCATCTTCACCAGTAGCGGCGCTCGCCTGAAGAGCCTTGCCCTGGTCGGTTTTCGTGCCAGCGCTGATACCGACTCACCCCCTATCAGCCTGATCGACGCACCCTCCCTCGACAGCGCTACCCTGCGCACCGCGGGGACCGAGGGATTTTCTCTCTCTTCAGAGGCCAATTATGCCTTGTCCTCGGCTGAGACCCAGATTCGTCTTTCCGGGCAGGACAGCCGTCAGGTTGTCTTTTCCACTGTCACACCGGGCGGTTTGAAGGCGGAGAAGATCTACACCTTTTACGGTGATCGTTTCCAGATTGACCTGCAGGTGCGGATGACCAACGGCACCGGGCAGATCCTGAGCGGAGGGGTGGCTCTTTCCATGGTGCAGCCTTGGGAGGAATCCCTCAAGGGTTCCCACTACGACTTCGTCGGCCCCGCGACCCTGGTCGGCGAGGAGATCCACACCGACGATGTCGAGGATCTCGAGGAGGACGGGGCCGTCTCCTACGGAAAAGATCTGGTCTGGACCGGTTTTGAAACCAAGTATTTCATGAGCGCGGCCGTTCCACTGGGCGATGGGGCCCAGGGAGTGCGCATCCAGAAAACAGCCGATGCCGTCGAAAATATTTTGGAAACTCCCCGGCGCACCCTGCAGGCGGGAGAGGTCGGGTCCTTCGAGTACCTGATCTACTTCGGGCCCCGGGACGTGGCAATCCTCAAAGAGGTGGGTCACCAATTGGCTCTGGCCATAGATTTCGGTTTCTTCGGAGTCATCGCACGGCCCCTGCATACCGTCCTCAAATTCTTCTATTCCTTTTTCGGCAACTACGGGGTTTCCATTATCCTGCTGACCGTGATCATCAAGATGCTCTTCTGGCCCCTGACCCAGAAGAGCTACACCTCGATGAAGGAAATGCAGAAACTGCAGCCCCAGATGCAGAAGATCAGGGAAAAATTCAAGAATGACCGGGATAGGCTCAACCGTGAGATCATGGGTCTATACAAAGAACACCGGGTCAACCCTCTCGGCGGGTGTCTTCCCATGCTGATTCAGATCCCCGTCTTTTTTGCCCTCTACAAGGTTTTGCTGGGGACGATAGAACTGCGCCACGCTCCTTTTGCACTCTGGATCACTGACCTCTCGGTCAAGGACCCCTACTACATCACTCCCATCATCATGGGGGCGACCATGTTCATCCAGCAGAAGATGACACCCAGCAGCATGGACCCCACCCAGGCCAAGATGTTCATGCTCATGCCGGTCGTCTTTACTTTTCTGTTTCTCAATTTTCCCGCAGGTTTGGTTCTTTACTGGCTGGTCAACAACCTGCTCACTATCGCCCAGCAGGTGATGATTCACCGCAAGGCCTGAGAGCGTTTATTGCCGTGCCATGAGACGGGTTAAGGACCTTCTGGAAATCGAAACGAGCGCTCCCTGTCTCGACTCAGCGGTCGAGATGGGGCTCGAGAAGTTTGGGTGCAGTCGGGCCGAGGTCGTTGTCGACGTACTGCAGGCTCCCTCCCGGGGGGTTTTCGGCCTCTTCGGGGTGCGTCCGGCCAGGGCTCGAATTCGCCTTGTCGACGCGTCCTGTATCGCCCGGAGGGTGACCGAACATCTTCTTCTGCTGGCCGGCCTACAGGCCAGTGTCCATGTGGAGGGGGTGGGGGAGGGGATCGAACTGCTCATTTCCGGCGAGGATACCCGCCTGGTCATCGGGCGGCATGGACAGACCCTCGATGCCCTCCAGTCCCTCGTATCGACCCTGACGGATCGGGTCGTTCCCGAGCGCACCAGAATCACCCTCGATGCCGAAGGATACCGGAAGCGGCGGGCGGTTTCCATTGCTCGCCTCGTTCGGCGCCTGGTCGGGCAGGTCCGGCGGTCCGGGCGCCCGGCCACCCTTCGTCCCATGCCCGCGGGGGAGCGGGAGATCGTACATCGGCTGGTCAGGGAAGAGCCCGGGATCGAGGTCCGCTCCATTGGGCCCGGTCCCGAGCGCAAAATGATTCTCGCCCGGCGGAAGGATTAAGGCGATGGATCGCGAACACACCATTGTCGCTCCCGCAACCCCGACTGGGGAAGGCGGGGTGGGGATTGTCCGCCTGTCCGGGGAGGCCGCCGAAGGCCTGCTGAAAAAGATTTTCCGCCCGACGGCAGATATCGGATCCCTGGAGTCGCACCGTCTTTACCATGGTTTTGTTCAGGAGTCCGAAGGCTCGGTCGTCGATGAGGTGATGGCCGTACTGATGCGCAAACCCCGCTCCTACACCCGGGAAGACGTGGCGGAAATCCATTGCCACGGCGGGCCCGTGGTCATGAGGCGGATTCTCGACCTGCTGGTCGAGGGCGGGGCCCGGATCGCCCGCCCCGGGGAGTTCACCCTGAGGGCCTTCCTCAACGGGCGGATCGACCTCGCCCAGGCCGAGGCGGTGGTCGAATTGATACGAGCCCGTTCCGAGGCGGCCTCCCATGTTGCTCTTGGGCAAATGGAGGGCCGCCTTTCGCGTGCCATTCATGGCTTCCGGGAGCGGACCGCCGATTTTCTCGCCGAAGTCGAGGCCCATATCGACTTTCCCGAAGAAGACATTCAGCCGGCCGGGTTCGATCGTCTGGAGAAGGGGGCCCGGCACCTTCAGGATGAGATGGATCGACTCCTGGCGACTTTTGAGTCCGGCAGGGTCTTGCGGGAGGGGTTGGCGGTCCTCATTCTCGGCCGCCCCAATGTCGGCAAGAGTTCTCTGATGAACGTTCTTCTCGGGGAGGCCCGGGCCATCGTTACGGACATCCCCGGAACCACGAGGGACACCCTCGAGGAAAGTCTTGTTCTGCACGGCCTCCCCCTTCGGCTGGTCGACACCGCCGGGGTCCGCAGCACCACCGACCCCGTCGAAGCCGAGGGGGTCAGGCGGGCCCGGGACAAGGTGGCGAGTGCAGACCTGGTTCTCCTCGTTGTCGACGGCAGTCGGCAGGTCGGGGACGAAGACCGTCTTGCGCTCCAGGCCTGCCGAGATGCCCAGGTTCTTCTCGTGGTCAACAAGGGGGACCTTCCCCAGGTCCCGCTCCCGGAGGCATTTTTGGATCTCCCTCGGGTGACCGTTTCGGTCCGTTCGGGTGAGGGGATCGCAAAACTCGAAGAGACCGTGGCCGGACGATTCGGGGGCGATGGCGGCACCGAGGGGCGCGAGACGACCCTTCTGAGCGATCGCCGGCACCGGGAGGCGCTTCTCCGGGCAAGCCAGTGCCTCGGTGTTTTTAGGGCGGGGCTGACGGGGAACTCTTCCCCCGAGTTTCTTGCCCTCGATTTACACGAGACCCTGGACGCTCTCGGTGAAATCACCGGCGAGACCGCACCCGACGAAATCCTGGAGCGGATCTTTACCCGGTTCTGTATTGGCAAGTAGGGCGATGTTTCACGTGGAACAGTTCCTCGTTTCTGTTTGGCGGGGGCGGGGCGCAGTGGTGGTCTTCGATTTGGGCGGATCGGAAAATGTCAACCTACGGTAAATCTTATTGTGTCATTGTGGTTGGAGCCGGCCATGCGGGGTGCGAGGCTGCCCTGGCTGCGGCCCGCATGGGGTGTCGGACTCTGCTGCTCAACCTTAGTCTCGACGCGGTCGCCCAGATGTCGTGCAATCCGGCCATCGGCGGCCTGGCCAAGGGACATTTGGTCAGGGAGATCGATGCGCTCGGCGGCGAGATGGCCCACAATATCGACGCAACGGGGATTCAGTTTCGCACCTTGAACACCAAGAAGGGTCCGGCCGTGCGCGCTTCCCGGGCGCAGGCCGACCGCCGCCTCTACGGAGCCCGCATGAAGGGGGTGGTTGAGGCTCAGGGCGGGCTCGATCTCAAGCAGGGGGTGGTGGCCAGGCTTCTGGTCGACGGCAGCCGGGTGTGCGGGGTGGAGACCCGTGAGGGGATCGTCTTCCGCGGTCGGACCGTCGTGTTGACCACGGGGACTTTTCTGCGCGGGCTCATTCATGTTGGGCTTTCTAGTTATTCCGGGGGAAGGGCGGGGGAGCCGTCTTCCGAAGGGCTTTCGGAGCAGTTGGCATCCCTCGGGTTGCGGGTGGGCCGTCTCAAGACGGGAACCCCGGCGCGCCTCGATAGCCACTCTATCGACTTCTCGGTGCTGGAGCCCCAGTACGGGGACGATCCTCCCAGGCCCTTCTCTTTTCTCGCGGGGCCCCTGGACCGGAAGCAGGTTCCCTGCCATATCACCTATACCAATCCCCGCACCCACGAAATCATTCTTGGCGGTCTCGACCGCTCGCCCCTTTACAGTGGGGTCATCGAGGGGGTGGGTCCCCGCTACTGCCCCTCCATCGAGGACAAGGTTGTCCGCTTCCCGGAGAAGGAGCAGCACCAGATCTTTCTCGAGCCGGAGGGGCTGGAAACCGCCGAGGTTTATCCCAACGGGGTCTCCACCTCCCTGCCCCCGGATGTCCAGTTGGCCTTCCTGCGGACCATTCCCGGCCTCGAACGGGTGGAGATCATGCGGCCGGGCTACGCCATCGAGTACGATTACGTCGACCCGGTGCAGCTTTGCCCGACCCTGGAGACCAAGGCTATCGCCGGACTTTACCACGCCGGTCAGATCAACGGGACCTCCGGTTATGAAGAGGCGGCGGCCCAGGGCTTGGTGGCGGGGGTCAACGCCGCCTGCCGGGTTCGCGACATGGAGCCCCTGGTGGTCGGGCGGGACGAGGGGTATGTCGGGGTCCTTATCGACGACCTGGTGAACCTCGGGACGTCGGAGCCCTACCGGATGTTCACGTCCCGCGCCGAATATCGCCTTCTGTTGAGGGAGGACAATGCCGACCAGCGCCTTACCGGGTTGGGCCGGAGGGTCGGACTGGTCAATGATGAGCGTTGGGAGCGTTTCGCCGCGAAGATGGACGGGGTGGAGAGGGGCAGGGGGCGGCTCGGATCGGCCCGGGTGGCTCCCTCGGCCGTCGATACGCTGGAGCGCCTCGGCATCAGCGACCTCAAAAACGGGGCCTCCCTGGAGGAGTTGCTGCGACGGCCCGAAATCGGAGTCGACGACCTGCTCTTTCTGGACGAGGGGCTTGCGGCGCTGGGGGGCGAGGTTCTCGAGCAGTTGGAGATCTCTACGAAGTACGCTGGCTATATCCGGCGGCAGCTCGAGCAGGTGGAGCGGTTCCGCAAGACCGAGATGGTGAAGATTTCCCCCGATTTCGACTACGACACCGTCGGGGGTCTCTCCATGGAGGTTTTGGAGAAGCTCAAACAGGTGCGGCCCTTGACCCTGGGGCAGGCCTCCATGATTCCCGGGGTTACCCCTGCGGCGGTGGCTATTTTGGCTGTTCTGCTGCGCAAGGGGTGATGCCGTGCACAGGGAAGTGTTGATCGGGCAGTTGGATCGGCTGCGGATCGAGGTGCCCGGGGAGGCCCTCGATCCCATGCTCTGGCTATTGGACGAATTGCTGCGCTGGAACCGGCGCATTAATCTCACCGCCATCACCGACCCCCTCGATGCCCTTGAAAAACACTTGGTCGATTCCCTGTCCCTGGTGCCCCTGCTGGAGGGGACCGAACGCCTTCTCGACATAGGATCCGGAGGCGGTTTTCCGAGCCTCCCCGTAAAGCTCGCCCTGCGGGGGTTGAAAGTGGTTTCGGTGGATGCTGTGGGCAAGAAGGTCTCCTTCCAGCGTCATGTGGTGCGCAGTCTCGGCCTCTCCGGATTCGAGCCCCTGCATGCCAGGGTCGAAGGGTTGGCCGGGCAGGCGGGGCGGGCGGCCGGTTTCGACCTGGTGGTCTCCAGGGCCTTTGCGTCCCTGGGGGATTTTGCCCGACTGGCCAGGCCCTTTTTGGCCTCCGGGGGGCGGATCGTGGCCATGAAGGGGAGCGAAGGTGAGAGGGAGTTGGGAGAAGATCTTTTCCGCCTGGAGGCTTTGGGGCTGCGGTGCTCGTCCCTGGAGCGGTTCCGGTTGCCCGCCTCGGGTGCGGAGCGCACCCTGGTGGTGATGGAGGAGTCGATCTCCCGTCCCTAGACCCAAGATGTGGGGTGGGGGTGGGCTGTATCCCCAATATGTGCTATTTGACTGAAAAGGCTCGGGTTTTGCGAGCTTTTTGCTTTTCAGGGGTGCGGGCGATATGTTAATCTTTCGAGCCCCGAAATAGGACGCAAGGAGAGGAAAGCATGGCCCAGACCATCGCGGTCGCGAATCAAAAAGGGGGGGTGGGGAAGACCACAACCGCGGTCAACCTGGCCGCCTCCCTGGCCGCGGCAGAGAAGCGGACCCTGCTGGTCGACATGGATCCTCAGGCCAACGCCTGCAGCGGGGTCGGTATCGACAAGGGGGCCCAGGAGTTGACCATCTACCACGCCCTGCTGGGGGAGGTGGAGACCCGGGAGATCCGGGTGCGCACCGCGCTGGAGCATCTGGACGTTCTTCCCTCCAACCCTGACCTGACCGGCGCCGAGATCGAACTCGTCTCGGCCATCGCAAGAGAGGTCAAGCTCCAGGGGGTGCTCGGTTCGATTCGGGACGAATACGATTACATCCTTATCGATTGCCCCCCCTCCCTCGGCCTGCTGACCGTCAATGCGCTCACCGCTGCGGATTCGGTGCTGATCCCCCTGCAGTGCGAGTACTACGCCATGGAGGGGTTGAGCCAGTTGACCAAAACCATTCGCCTCATCCAGAAGCAGCTCAATCCCCGTCTCGGTATCTGCGGCATCCTGCTGACCATGTTCGATGGGCGCAACAACCTCTCTCATCAGGTCAGCGACGAGATCCGCCGTCATTTCGACGGCCAGGTCTTTCAGACCGTGATTCCGCGCAACGTGAGGCTCTCCGAGGCGCCCAGTCACGGTCTGCCGGTCCTCCTTTACGATGTCAACTCGCGGGGCTCGAACGCTTATTTGGACCTGGCAAAAGAGATCATCCAGACATCAGGACACTGACATGGCCAAACGACCTGCACTCGGAAAGGGCATCGGCGCCCTGCTCAGTTCGGCGACCCAGGACGGCGGACGTAAGTATTTCCTCTGCCCCGTGGAGGAAATACGCCCTCACGCCCTGCAGCCCCGGAAAACCTTCAGCGATGCCAAAATGGCGGAACTGGCGGCATCGATCAGGGAAAAAGGGGTTATCCAGCCTTTGGTCGTGAGGCGTGAGGAGGACCACTACCAGATTATCGCCGGGGAGCGGCGCTGGCGGGCGGCTCAGAAGGCCGGCCTGCGCGAGGTCCCGGTGGTCATCCAGGACGTTTCCGAAGACTGGGCCCTGGAGATGGCCCTTATCGAGAACATCCAGCGCGAGGACCTCAACGCGATCGAGGAGGCCGAGGCCTATAGACACCTGATGGAGAGCTTCGACCTCAAGCAGGAGGAGGTCTCCCGGAGGGTGGGCCGGGAACGGTCCACGGTGGCCAACGCCCTGCGCCTGCTGAGGCTCCCCCGGGCGGTCCAGGAGGACGTCATCGAGACCCGCCTCTCCATGGGGCATGCCCGAGCGCTCCTCGCTCTGGAGGAAGATGACGATATCCTCGAAGCGCGGGACCAGGTGGTCCAGAAGAAATATTCGGTTCGCGAAACCGAGGCTCTGGTGCGCCGCATCAAGAAGTTCGGATCGGTGCCCAAGCCCAAACCTGTGAAACGGCCTGACCCGGAACTCCTTGACCTGGCCGGAAAACTCAAGCAGGCCCTCGGAACCCAGGTGAAGATCCATCCGAAGGGGAAGGGGGGGAAGATCGAGATCTCCTTTTATGCCCCCGAGGACCTGGACAGGCTCCTGGAGATTCTGAATATCGCCTGACCCGGCGAAGACGGCATACACTTATGTTCAGCAAGAAGGACAAGGCGCCCATGAAGAAAGACACATCCCTCGCAAAGAGCGATATCAAAGCTTTTTTGGGACCCGGCAGTCAATTTGACGGAAAGCTGGTCTTCAACGAAATCGTTCGCCTGGACGGCACCTTTCGTGGCGAGATCTCTTCAAAGGACACCCTCATTGTCGGCGAGGGCGCCGACCTGCAGGCCGAGGTCTTGGTCGGCACCCTGGTCCTGAGCGGGCGTTTTCGGGGGACCATCAAGGCTGCAACCCGGGTGGAGTTGCGGGCCCCGGCTCGGGTCGAGGGAAGCATCGAGACCCCGGTCCTGACCGTGGAGGAGGGTGTCGTCTTTAACGGTACCCTCAATATGTCGGGCGAAGAACCGTCCGCGGTCGAGGGGGACTGAAAGACGGGCAATCAGCGAAACGATGGTAAAAGATCTTGACAATACGCTGAGCATCATGGTAAGCATTGCCTGTTTTGCCCCTCCGGCGGGGCAATTTTTTTAATCATTCATTTTTTGTATACAGTATACTCTTTATCGGCTCCGGCCCGGAGAACCCCGAAGAGGTGTTGCAGTGATCAATCTCGACTGGACCTTGTTGCTTCAATTTTTCAATTTCTTCCTATTGATGGCGATTCTCCACTTCGTCCTGTATCGTCCCCTGCGGGCCATCATGAGTCAGCGTCAGCAGACCATGGACGGGTCCTACCAGAAGGCCAAGGACCTCGAGGCCCAGGTGGCTGAGAAGATGGATCGTTACCAGGCGCAGCTTCAGGAGGCCAAGCAGAAGGGAAGCCGGGAGCGGGCCCAACTGCGTCAGGGTGCCGCCAAGGAGGAGTCGGTGATCATCGGCGCAGCCCGGGAGAAAGCGGCCGACCAGCTTCAGGTCATCAAGAGCAAGGTGGCTGCCGAGGCACAGGGGGCCCGCAAGGCTCTGCGCAGCGAGAGCGAAACCCTGGCGGCTCAAGTCGCCTCCAAGGTTCTGGGAAGAAAACTCTAATGGAGCGGACCAGAGGTTTGAAAATGAAGCGGAATGTTACGGCAATTGTCACGGTTCTGGCGGTTACGGGTTTGGCTACGGCCGCCTGGGCTTCAGGAGGGGGCGGGGAGCACCACGCCGACAGCGGGGCCCTGCTCAAGGACTTTCTCTACCGCTGCCTGAATTTCGGCGTGACCTTCGGACTGCTCGCCTATTTCGTCACCAAGCCGATTCGCAAAGGCCTGGCCGGGCGCCGCGAGGGGATCGAAAAGTCTCTGCAGGAGGCCAAGGTCGCCCAGCAGGCGGCGGAGGCCAAGTTCGCCGAGTACGATCAGAAGCTCGCCAAGGCATCGTCGGAGATCGATGACATCTACGCTTCGATCAAGCGAGAGGGTGAGCTCGAGAGGGACAGGATTCTGGCTGAGGCCAAAGAGACGGCCAAGAAAATCGAGGCGGAGGCCCAGCAGGCGGCGGCTCTCGAGGTGTCCAAGGCGAGCGGCGAACTGCGCCAGGAGGCGGCCCGGCTGGCCATCGAGATTGCCAGGGAGATTCTCAACAAGAAGATCACCGAACAGGATCAGACCCGTTTGGTCGATGAATACATGCAGAAAGTGGGAGAGTTACATTGAGTACCAGCGCGATATCCCGGAGATATGCCAAGGCCCTGGTCGAACTCGGGTCGGAGCAGAAGATGATGGAGACGTACGGGGAAGAGCTCGTCCAGGTCAGTTCCGTGCTGGCCGCGGAGGACATGCTTCGCCTGATCCTGGAGAGCCCGTCGTTCCACAGGGAGAAGAAGGCGGCCATCCTCGGCGACATCATGGGCGCCCTCAAGCTCTCGGACGGAATGGTCAAGTTCCTCGGGTTGCTTCTCGAGAAGGACCGTCTCAAGTACCTTTCCCAGATCGAGGGTAATTTTCGCGGCCTGGCCGACGAACTCTCGGGGACCTTGCGCGCCAATATCACCTCGGCGGCGCAGCTCGCCGAAGGCCAGGTCAGCGCAATCGGCTCCGGCCTGGAGAAGCAGACCGGCAAAACGGTGAAATTGACGGTGGAAATCGACCCCTCGCTGATCGGCGGCCTGCAGGCCCAGATCGGGGGCAGGGTCTTTGACGGAACAATAAGAACTCAGCTGAAGCGGATTGAAGATACCTTACAGAAGGGGTGATAAGGTCCTATGGAAATCAGAGCAGAAGAAATCAGCGCCATCATCAAGAAGCAGATCGAGAACTTCGGCCGCGAGGTGGAGGTCAGCGAAACCGGGACCATCATCTCCGTCGGTGACGGTATCGCCCGCATCCACGGCCTCGACAAGGCCATGGCCGGCGAGCTCCTGGAATTCCCCGGCGGGGTCATGGGCATGGTCCTCAACCTCGAGGAGGACAATGTCGGCGCCGCGATCCTCGGCGAGGCGGAGCACATCAAGGAAGGCGACACCGTCAAGCGTACCGAGCAGATCGTGCGGGTTCCGGTCGGCGAGGCCCTGAAGGGTCGCGTCGTCAACGGAATCGGGATTCCGATCGACGGTCTTGGCGAAATCAAAACCGATAATTACAGCCAGGTCGAAATCAAGGCGCCCGGAATCGTCGCCCGTAAGTCGGTTCACGAGCCGATGCAGACCGGCCTCAAGGCGATCGACGCCATGGTCCCCATCGGCCGCGGCCAGCGCGAGCTGATCATCGGTGACCGCCAGACCGGCAAGACCGCCGTCGCCATCGACACCATTATCAATCAGAAAGGCCAGGATGTCGTCTGTATCTACGTCGCCATCGGCCAGAAGCGTTCCACCGTCGCCCAGGTTGTCGACAAGCTGAAGCAGCACGACGCCATGGACTACACCATCGTCGTCGCCGCCACCGCCTCCGACCCGGCGCCGCTGCAGTTCATCTCCCCCTACACCGGGGTCACGATGGGCGAGTTCTTCCGCGACAACGGCAAGCACGCTCTGATTATCTACGATGATCTCTCCAAGCAGGCCGTTTCCTACCGCCAGCTCTCCCTGCTGCTGCGTCGTCCCCCGGGGCGCGAGGCTTACCCCGGCGACGTCTTCTACCTGCACAGCCGGCTCCTCGAGCGCGCCTGCAAGGTTAACGACAGCCTCGGTGCCGGCAGCCTGACCGCTCTGCCGATTATCGAGACCCAGGCCGGTGACGTCTCCGCCTACATCCCGACCAACGTCATCTCCATCACCGACGGCCAGATCTTCCTGGAGACCGACCTGTTCAACTCCGGTGTCCGCCCGGCCATCAACGTCGGCCTTTCGGTCTCCCGCGTCGGCGGCAGCGCACAGGTCAAGGCGATGAAGCAGGTCGCAGGCACCCTGCGTCTGGCTCTGGCTCAGTACCGCGAGATGGCGGCTTTCGCCCAGTTCGGTTCCGACCTCGACGCCGCCACCCAGCGACAGCTCAACCGCGGCGCCCGCCTGGTCGAGATCCTGAAACAGGGTCAGTACAAGCCGCTGCCGGTCGCCAAGCAGGTCCTCGGCATCTACGCCGCCAACAACGGCTATGTCGACGACTACCCGACTACGGCCGTTCAGCGCTACGAGCAGGAGCTTCTCGCTTTCCTCGAATCGAGCAAGGCCGATCTCATCGCCGACCTCGGGGAAAAGAAAGCCATTGACGATGAGCTCGAAGGGCGCATCAAGGAAGCACTGGAAGAATTCAAAGGCCAGTTCGTTTGCGAATAAACCGTAAACAGAAGGTTTAGATAGATGGCAAATCTGAAGGATATAAAAAAGCGGATCGGCTCGGTCAAGAACACCCAGCAGATCACCAAGGCGATGAAGATGGTTTCCGCGGCCAAGTTGCGCCGCGCCCAGGATTCCGTAGTCGCCGCCCGCCCCTACGCCGGCAAGCTGCTGGAGGTCCTTTCCAGCCTGGCGTCGAGGGAGGAGGCCGATGCCCATCCCCTGCTTCAGGAGCGGGGCAAGGGGCGCGCTTTGTTGGTCCTCATGACCGGCGATCGCGGTCTCTGCGGGGGCTTCAACGCCAGCGTCTCCAAGGCCGCCGAGAAGTTCATCAAGGACAACCCCGAGGGCTATGAGGCCGTCGATGTGATGATCATCGGCCGCAAGGGCAAGGAGTACCTCAAGCACCGCACCCCGGAGAACATCGCCAAGGTCTACGAGAACATCACCGGCGATATTTCCTACAGCACGGGGGCCCTTATCGGGCAGGAGGTCGTCGAGGGGTACGCCAGCGAAAAGTACGATGCCGTCTATATCCTCTACAATGCCTTCCGCAGCGCCATCTCTCAGGACGTGACCCTCTCCCAACTCCTGCCGGTCGTGCCTCAGGACGTCGAGGAGGGTGAGCATCAGGTCGGGTACCTCTACGAGCCGAGCCGCGGGGCTGTCCTGGAGCAGATCCTGCCCAAGTATGTCGAGGTGCAGATCTTCCGCGGCCTTCTCGAGTCGGTGGCATCGGAGCATGGGGCGCGGATGAGCGCCATGGACAGCGCCAGCAAGAACGCAACGGAAATGATCGGCAAGCTGACCCTGCAGTACAACCGGGCACGGCAGGCCGCGATCACCAAGGAGTTGATGGAAATCATCTCCGGTGCCGAATCGATCAAATAAAGAAAAAGAACGACGACTCACACCTTGTCAAGGGTGGAAAAAGGAGGAACGGTTCATCATGAATAAAGGAAAGATCACTCAGGTTATCGGCCCCGTCGTCGACGTGGAATTTGAGGCCGGTAAGCTCCCCGAGATTTACCACGCCCTCAAGATCACCAACCCCGCCCTTGGCGAAGGTGAGTGGAACCTCGTCGTCGAGGTTGCCCAGCATCTTGGCGAAAACACCGTCCGGACCATCGCGATGGACTCCTCCGAGGGTCTGGTGCGCGGCCAGGAGGTCATGGACACCGGCAAGCAGATCGTCATGCCCGTCGGGAGCGGCACCCTCGGCCGGATCCTCAACGTCGTCGGGGAGCCCGTTGACGAGGCTGGACCGATTAAAACCGACCTGGAGTGGGAGATCCACCGTCCTACCCCCGCGTTCGTCGACCAGTCGACCAAGGTCGAGTCGTTTGAGACCGGGATCAAGGTCATCGACCTGCTCGCTCCCTACGTCCGCGGCGGCAAGATCGGCCTCTTCGGCGGCGCCGGCGTCGGCAAGACGGTTCTGATCATGGAACTCATCAATAACCTCGCCCAGCAGCACGGCGGCTTATCTGTTTTCGCCGGTGTCGGCGAGCGGACCCGCGAGGGGAACGACCTCTGGGAAGAGATGAAGGAATCCGGCGTTCTCGGGAAGACCGCTCTGGTCTACGGCCAGATGAACGAGCCCCCCGGGGCCCGCGCCCGTGTCGCCCTCTCCGCTCTGACCGTCGCCGAGTACTTCCGTGACGAAGAAGGTCAGGACGTGCTCCTTTTCGTCGACAACATCTTCCGCTTCACCCAGGCCGGCTCCGAGGTTTCGGCGCTCCTGGGCCGCATCCCCTCGGCCGTCGGTTACCAGCCGACCCTCTCCACCGAGATGGGCGAACTGCAGGAGCGCATCACCACCACCACCAAGGGCTCCATCACCTCGGTGCAGGCGATCTACGTCCCCGCCGACGACCTCACCGATCCGGCGCCGGCGACGGCCTTTGCCCACCTCGACGCCACGACGGTTCTCTCCCGGCAGATCGCCGAGCTCGGCATCTATCCCGCGGTGGACCCCCTCGACTCCAACAGCCGGATCCTCGATCCTCAGGTTGTCGGCGAAGAGCACTACACGCTTGCCCGCGAAGTTCAGTTCGTCCTTCAGCGCTACAAGGACCTGCAGGACATCATCGCCATCCTCGGCATGGACGAGCTCTCGGAGGAAGACCGGCTGGTCGTCGCCCGGGCGCGCAAGATCCAGCGTTTCTTGTCCCAGCCCTTCCACGTCGCCGAGGTCTTCACCGGGTCTCCCGGAAAGTACGTCGAGCTCAAGGACACCATCAAGGGTTTCAGGGAAATCGTCGACGGCAAGCACGACGATGTCCCCGAGCAGGCCTTCTACCTGGTCGGCACCATCGACGAGGCCCTTGAAAAGGCCAAGAAGCTGGCGGCCTAACCGAAGCAGCAGCGGCGGGGCAGCCTTGCCCCGCCTACCGATAAAGGACGTTTGGCATGGCAGAGACACTCAAGCTGGAAATGGTCACGCCCTATAAAAAGGTGCTCTCAGAGGACGTTGATGAGATCACCGCGCCGGGTGCGGTCGGCGAGTTCGGCATTCTTCCCGGTCACACACCGATGCTGACCACCCTCAAGATCGGTGAGCTCTCCTACCGCAAAGGGGGTGAGGACTTTCATGTGGCTGTCAACTGGGGCTACGTGGAGGTTGAAGCTGGCAAGGTGACCGTTCTGGTGGAGACCGCCGAGCCTGCGGACGAGATCGACTTGGAGCGGGCCAAGGCCGCCCTCGGGCGCGCCGAGGAGGCCCTCAAGAAGCTTTCTCCCGAGGACAAGGGCTACAAGGTCATGGAGGCGGCCCTGGAGCGGGCCATGATCCGCATCCAGGTGGCCGGGCGAGACTCTCGGCGGGGCCACTAGGTTTCACCCCGGTTTCGGAAAATAAGGAAACATTCAAAGAAAAGGGCGGTCCGAAAGGGCCGCCCTTTTTGGTTGTTCCGGAGGGGGAGGGGGTCAGAGATCCTTGAGCGATTCGGCCTCGAGAATCCGCATCTTCTCTTCGACGAATTCAAGGTGTTCCCTCATTTTGGTTCTGGACTCCTCGGGATCGCGGTGGGCGATGGCGTCGTAGATGTCCCGATGCTGATCGAGGAGGGGTTTTAGATACCCTTCGCGGCTGTAGAACTCGGTGAGGGCCACGTGGATGGTGGCATCGAACAGGCCGTGAATGGTGTTGAGAAGGTGGAGTTGAATGGTGTTATGGGTGGCGTTGGTTATGACATAATGGAACTTGGAGTCGATCTTGGGGTCCCACCCTCCCGAGGCGGCCTGGTCTTTCATCTCATTGAAGATCCGGCCCAGTTCGGCGATCTCCTCTTCGGTCGCCCGGGTGGCGGCCAGATAGGCCGACCAGCACTCGAGCCCCTTTCGGACCTCCACGAGGGCCTGGAGCATGTGGGGGTTTTTCTCAACCATGGTGGTCAGGGGGTCGGCCAGGGAGGCCTCGGTGAGGGACCGGACAAAGGTTCCCCCGCCCTGGCGTGACTCGACCAGGCCCATCGCATCGAGGACCATCAGGGCCTCGCGCACCGAAGGGCGACTGACTCCGAACAGAGAGGCCAGATCCCTTTCCGAGGGGACCCTGTCGCCCGGCTTGAGTTGCCCCTTCGAGATCAGGCCTTTGATCTGTTCGACAATCTCCTCGGAGATCTTTTTGGGTCGGATCGGTTTGAACAGTTTGGTCACGCCACTTCTCCCCGGAATATTGGTAAGACCATTTTTTAACATGGCGCCGACTTCAGGTCAAGACACTTCGAGAACCGAATGAAAGAGGGCCGCCCGGAGGTGCCCGATGAAAAGCTGTATCCTTCACCTTGACATGGACGCCTTTTACGCCTCCGTGGAGCAGCACGATCGTCCCGAACTGCGCGGCCGTCCGGTCCTCGTCGGAGGCAGCCTGGGGCGGGGCGTCGTTGCGGCCTGCTCCTACGAGGCGCGGCGCTACGGTGTGCACTCGGCGATGGCCATGGCCCGGGCGTTGTCTCTCTGCCCCCGCGCCGTTGCGCTGCCGGTACGCATGGAACGCTACCAGGAGGTCTCCCGGCAGGTGTTCGCTATTTTCGCGCGATATACCGACCGCGTCGAGCCCCTCTCCATCGACGAAGCCTTTCTCGATGTGTCCGGGTGCGAACGCCTGTTCGGGCGTCCCGCCCGGATCGCCGAGGCAATCAGGGATGATGTCCGCCAGGAGACGGGTCTGGCGATCAGCGCCGGGGTTGCCCCCAACAAGTTCCTGGCCAAGCTCGCCTCCGAGGCGGGCAAACCGGACGGCTTGATGGAGGTCCCTCCGGAAGAGGTGGACGCTTTTTTGCTGCCCCTGCCTTTGAGGGCCCTGTGGGGGGTGGGAAAAACCACCGCGGCCAAACTTGAGAGGTTCGGCCTGCGCACTGTGTCAGACCTGCGCGGGGTGCCTCGGGAGCGCCTGGTTGAATGGCTGGGGCGCCACGGCGAACACCTCTATCGTTTGGCCCGGGGGCAGGACGACCGCCTTGTGGAGAGCCGGGGGGGGATCAAGTCCGTGGGGCATGAGGAGACCTTCAGCGAGGATTTGCGCGGGGGGGATGTGTTGCGGCTGGAGCTGCTCGCCCTGGCCGAAAAGGTCGCGAGCCGGTTGCGCAGCAAAGGGCTCGCCGGTCGCTGCGTGACCCTGAAGGTGAAGTACGCCGATTTTGTGGCCGTGACCCGCAGCATTACCCTTGGCCTGGGGGTGGACAACGCCCTGGAGATCAATCGCGAAGCCGTGGGCCTGCTCCGCCGCACGGAGGCGGGCCGCCGGCCGGTGCGCCTTCTCGGGATCAGCCTGAGCGAGTTGAGGGCGGCGGGGGCGGGACAGCAGGACCTGTTCGATCATGAGCGGGAGCGTGCCAGGGTTCTCGACCGGACGGTAGACGAGGTCCGGGAGCGTTTCGGATCGAGCGGGGTGCGGCGCGGTTCACTGCTGCCTCGCCCGTCAGGGGGCAAGAAAGGGAGCGACGGCGGCCAGGGAGCGTAGCAGGGAGGGCCGGTCGTGGGCCTCGAGGGTCATCCTCGGGGGAACGGTGATTTCGGCGATGAGTCGGAACACTTCGCCGAAGTCGATGCTCCCCTCGCCGACGGGAAGATGTTCGTCCCGGTCTCCCCGGTTGTCGTGCAGGTGCATGTGAATAGTGCGCCTGCCCAGTGCGGCGAACCAGTCGGGCAGGGGGGTGTCGGCGAACAGGTTCCAGTGCCCTGTATCGAAGCAGTGCCCGAGCCAGGGCGAGTCGATTGCCTCGAGCAGGTCGACCAGGGGCTGCGGGCGGGTCTCGAAGATGTTCTCCAGGGCCACGGGGCAGGCCAGTGCGGCGGCCCGCTCCAGGAGGGAAGGCCAGAAGCGCAGGTTCTGCTCGAGCCACAGGTGGTCCTGTCCGCCGTACTTCCAGCGGTCGTAGCCTGGATGGAGGACCACCAGGCTGGCGCCGAGGCGGC
This sequence comes from Desulfuromonas sp., assembly GCF_002868845.1. NCBI lineage: Bacteria > Pseudomonadati > Thermodesulfobacteriota > Desulfuromonadia > Desulfuromonadales > Desulfuromonadaceae > Desulfuromonas > Desulfuromonas sp. The sequence goes on along the minus strand of NZ_PKUB01000041.1, from coordinate 181,740 downwards.
CCGCAGCCTCCAGGGTCTGGTCGAAGCGCGACCGGGTGACCTCGCTCACCAGCGGCTCCAAGGCGCCGGGGTTGAGGTCGTGGAAGGGGCCGTGAACGGTGATCGCCAGGCCCGCCGAGGCCAGGCGGCTCGCCACGCGCTCCAGTTCCTTCGGGCTCACCTCGTCCAGTTCCGGTCCCCGGAAGGCGATTTCCGGCTGCAGGCCGCGCTCCAGGAGAAACGGCAGGGTCTGGTCCACCATGCGCCAGGGAAGGTGAACGTGAAGGAGGTCAGACACCCATTTTCTCCCCGCAGGCGATGCGCTCCAGTTTCTCGATGGCGGCCGGCTCCCCGAGGGTGATGAGAATGTCTCCCGGCTCGATGGTCGCCCCAGGCTCGGGGTTGAAGATCATCTTGCCGTCGCCTTTCTTTATGCCGACGATAATAATCCCAAGTTCCTGGCGAATCCCCGAGGCGGCGAGGGTTTTCTCCTTAAGGGCCGAGGCGGGGGCGATCCGGATCTCTTCCATCTGCAGTTCCAGGTTCCGTCCCGCAGTGGCGATCTCGATGAAGTCGACCACCGAGGGGCGCAGGATGGCCTGTGCCATGCGCGAGGCCCCGATGGTGTAGGGGGAGATGACCTTGCTCGCTCCCGCCCGCAACAGCTTCTTTTCGGCCTCGACCTCCCCCGAGCGGGCAAGGATGAACAGGTCGGGATTCAGGCCGCGGGCGGTGAGGGTGATGTAGACGTTGTCGGTGTCGGACGTGACCGCAGTCACCACTCCCCTGGCCCGGCGGATGCCGGCGGCGATCAGGGCCTCGTCGTCGGTGGCGTCTCCGCGGACGAAGAGGTGCCCGTTCCGCGTCAGCTTTTCCCAGTGTTGCGGGTCTTTCTCCACCACCACGAAGGGGACCGGACGGGTCTGCAGTTCCTTGCAGATGAGGGCGCCGATGCGCCCGTAGCCGCAGACGATGTAGTGCCCCTGAAGCTTCCCGATCTCTTTTTCCAATTTCTTCCTCCCCATGAGCTTGCGCAGCTGCCCTTCCACCATGAGCTGGATCAGGCTGCCGACCGCGTAGGCGATGATCCCGGCGCCGAACACGATAAGCAGAATGGTGAAGGCCTTGCCTTGATCGGTGAGGGGGTGGATTTCCTGGAAACCGACCGTGGCCAGGGTGATGACGGTCATGTAGAGGGAGTCGAACACCCCCCACCCCTCGATGAAGGTGTAGCCCAGGGTTCCGCACCCGACGACGGCGACCAGGATGAACAGCGAAAAGCGCAGGTGGCGAACGGGATCCATTGCCTCTCCAGTCGTTTGAAATTATTTGGATGATAGCCTTGAGAGGGCTGAAAGGCAAGGGAATATAGGCCCTTCGGGAGCCCCGGGGGGGAAGAAAGGCCTTGACAAAAACTGTATACTGTATACAATTGACGCCATTTAATATTGTGATCGCTGGAGGCCTTCATTGAAAAAGAAACCGATGGAACATCATCAGACCCTGCGGGAGAAGATCCTCGAGACGATCCGCGAGGCGATTCTCCGGGGGGCCCTGAAGCCGGGCGAGAAGGTGGCCGAACCAGAGCTGGCCGAGCGCTTCGGCATCAGTCGCACTCCCATTCGCGAGGCCTTCCGCCAGCTCGAGTCGGAAGGTTACTTGACCGTTATTCCCCGCAAAGGGGCCGTCGTGACTTCCCTCTCCGAGCGGGACGTGGAGGAGTTCTACGCCATCAAGAGCATTCTCGAGGGCTATGCCGCCCGCATGGCCGCCGAGAATATGAGTGAGAAGGAGGTTGAGCGTCTCGAGACCATCAACGACCGTCTGGAGCAGCTGGCTCTTGACGGGGACGTCAAGACCTTCTTCAGGGTGCACAACGAATTCCACGAACTGTTCATCCGTGCCGCCGGCAACGAGAAGCTCGAGGAACTCATCAACCAGTTGATGATGAAGTTCAACCGCCTGCGTATGGCCTCCCTTTCCCTGCCCGGGCGGATGCAGATCTCGGTTCAGGAGCACCGCAAGATCATCGAGGCTTTCAAGAGCCACCACGGCGACAAGGCCGACAACCTGGTGCGCAAGACCGCCGCCATCGGCGGCCAGGTGCTGATCCAGAGCATGGCCCAGCAGGAGGGGCGCGATGTTGAGAAATCGGTCCTGCGGCGGTCCGTGGATGTCTGAGGGACGCAACGCATAGATGCAAACCGTACGACCGGCGCCCCCTCCCGAGCGGGCGCCGGTCGTTTGCTTTCCGGAGGCCCGTTTGAGCTGGCCCCTGTTTGCATTCCTGACCGCCTTTTTCGAGTCCGGCAAGGACGTTTTCGCCAAGCTTTGCCTGCAGAGGTGCGACGAATACCTGGTGGCCTGGGCCTGGCGCCTGCTGGCCCTTCCTTTTCTCCTTCCTCTGATTCCGGTGGTCGGCGTCCCCCCTCTGGGGGCTCCCTTCTGGGGCGCGCTGTTGGTCAGCGGGGGCCTCAACGTGGTGACCGCGGTCCTTTATGTCCGGGCCATCAGGCTATCCGACCTTTCACTCACCGTTCCCATGGTCGCCCTCACCCCCCTGTTCCTTCTGCTGTCCTCCCCCCTGATCCTGGGCGAGTTTCCTGGGCCGGTCGGCTTGGCCGGGGTTCTGCTGATCGTGGCCGGCTCCTACCTGCTGTATCTCGGGCAGCGCAGCCGGGGGGTGCTGGCCCCCCTCCGGGCCCTGCTCGGCGATTCGGGCCCACGCCTGATGCTCTTGGTCGCCCTGTTGTGGAGCATCACCGCCAATGTCGACAAGATCGGCCTGCGCCACTCCTCTACGACGTTCTGGGCTCTGGCTGTCAATCTCTTCATCGCATGCGCCATGCTCCCCCTCGTGCTGAGGCGCCGGGGCGCACTGGCAGGCATGGGAGGAAGTTTCGCCCCCCTGTTGGGCCTCGGTTTCTGCGGGGCCATGACCTCCCTGTGCCAGATGACCGCGATCAGCATGGCCCTGGTTCCCTACGTGATTTCCATCAAGCGAACCAGCACCGTGCTGAGTGTGCTCTGGGGGCATTTTCTGTTCGGCGAGCAGGGCTTTCGTGAGCGTCTGGCCGGAACCTGCATTATGGTCGCCGGGGCCGTTATGATAACTCTTGGCCAGGGGAGGTAAGGTTTGATATAAAAGCCTTGATTTCGAATATAATGGACGCATGGGACCCGGAGCCGTATTGGCCCGCCGAAGGCACAGGGGTGAAACGAATAAAGCCGCTGGAGGGAAGGGCATGAACGAAAAGCGCCATGAAAGCCGGTTCAAGGAAAGGGTGCAGGTTCGTTACGGCGAACAGCGCCCGGTCAAGATCGGGTTCACCGACGATCTTTCTCCGAAGGGGTTTTTCATCAAGACGGCCACGATCTTTGCCCCCAAGACCGAGCTGAAGATCGATCTGTGCCTGCCCGGGGGCGAGACGGTCAGCCTGGAGGGGACGGTGCGCTGGGCCAAGCGGACCTCCCCGGACCGCATTCGCCTCGGCCAGAAGGGGGGGATGGGGATTCACGTTTCCCGCTTTGTCTCCGGGGAAGAGGAATACCTCAGGCACTGTGCCGAAATCCAGGCGAAGCGCATGGGATGATTTCCGGCCGACCCAAAGGGGCAATCGGCAAAAAAAAGAGGCCCGCAACGGGCCTCTTTTTTCGCCCGCGAGGGGCGAGAGGTGGGAGACAGGTCATTCCCACTTGATGGCCTCCACCGGGCAGGCGTCGTCGCAAGCGCCGCAGTCGGTGCAGGCGTCCTGGTCGATGGCATGCACTTCGCCGGTATCGCTGATGGCGTCCACCGGGCAGACGTCGGCGCAGGCTCCGCAGTTGGTGCAGTCGTCGGTGATGTAGTGAGTGCCCATGTTCTCCTCCTTGCGTGGTTTGGTGTAAACGTGAACAAGCATAGCGGTTCCTGAGGGTTTGTCCAGTCGGAGGCACGCCTGCTTTTTCCCTCCGCGGTTTTTGCCCCTGGCGCCTTCGGTCCTGACAAATCGCGTCCGGGATGGTACCTTTTTAACAACCCATTCCGATGGAAGGAGCCCGTTCATGGCGAAGAAGATTTTCGTGGCTGCCACGGGGCAGAACACCGGCAAGACCACCACCAGCCTTTCATTGCTTCACCTGGCCCGGAAAAAATACGGGCGCATCGGCTTCATCAAGCCGATCGGTCCGAAGGTCATCGAGCTTTACGGTCTCCGGGTGGACAAGGACCCGGCCCTGATGTCCCAGGTCTACGGCCTGGAGGAGAAGCTGGCGCTCATGTCTCCGGTGGTGCTGGGATCCGGCACCACCAAGAAGGTGCTGCGCGGCGAGATCAATCCCCAGGAACTTGAGGACAAGGTCCTCTCGGCGGTGGCGGCCCTGGAGCGGGAGTGCGACCTGCTCGTCATCGAGGGGGCGGGGCACAGCGGCGTCGGATCGGTGATCGGGCTGAGCAACGCCCGTATCGCCCGCCTCGTCGATGCCCCGGTCATGCTGATCACCGGAGGCGGGATCGGCAACGTGGTCGACGCGGTGGCGATGAACCTCGCCCTCTACCGCCAGGAAGGGGCGGAGATCCGGCTCATCGTCTCCAACAAGATCATCCCGGAGAAGCGCGAGGAGACCCTTCGTTACCTGAAGCTCGCCTTCGAACCGATGGGGCTGACGTTGCTGGGGGGGTTCAACTACCAGCCGATCCTGGCCAACCCGACCCTGCGCCGTATTTCCAAGATTCTTGAGTTGCCGATCCAGGGCAGCGCAGTGGAGGACATGCGCATCGTCAACCATGTGCAGATCGGGGCCCCTTCCACCCAGCGAGTGGTCGATCTGCTGCAGGAGTCGACTCTTCTGCTGGTGACCAGCTCCCGGGACGAACTCCTGGTGACCCTGGCCAACCTCTATACCATGCCCGAGTACAAGAGCAAAATCGCCGGCCTGATCATTCCCGGCGTGGCACCCGTCTCCCGGATCACCCAACAGATTCTCGACCGCAGCGCCATCCCCTACATGCGCACCACCCGCACCACCGCCGACCTTTTTTTGACCATCAACGACGACGTCTCCAAGCTCTCCGCCGAGGACACCCAGAAGATCGCCCTGATCCAGGAACTCGCCGAAAAGCGCTTCGACTTTGAGGAGGTCGACCGGCTCTTCTCCTGAGGCCCGTTCGTCCTTCGACCCGCCGGAATGACGAAGGCGCCGAGATTGCAATCTCGGCGCCTTCGTCGTTCTGTTGTGAAACTGTTGTGCGGTGCGCCTTCGGGGGGTTAAAAACGCATCTCCGCAAGAGTGCCCAGGGCGAAATCCGGTCCGGAGTCGAACAGGCCTGCAGAGACATAGGGGGCCAGGCGCACCTGGCCGGCAATCAGGACGTTGGCGCCCAGGAGAAGGTCGAGGACGTTGGCCGTGGTGCCCTCGTGGGCCTCTTCGCCGCCGAGTTCAACGTTGATGGTCACGGCCCTGTCGACCGGGTAGGCGTATCCGAGGCCGTAGCTGAAATAGTGGTTGTCATCCAGATTCCCGCCCTGCACCGTATAGCCGATTTCGCCGTACAGAAGACCCCCCTCAATCCGTCGCTGCAGCGCAAGGTCGGCGAACAGGTCGAGTCCGTCGCTCGGGTAGGGGTAGACGTCTTCGTCGCCGAACAGGATCAGGCCGGCCCGCAGGGCGGCATATTCATTGACCTGCATCTTGCCGAACAGGGAGAGCCCCTCCAGGCCCGAATCGTCCGGTGCGCCGGCCCCTTCGCCGTCGTTTGAGGAGAATCCGAGACTGCCGCCGACCTCCAGTCCCGGGGCCAGGCCGTAGCGCACCCCGAGCGGGGCGAGGCGAACGTTGTCGTATTCGCGGCGCTGCCATTCCCGGTCCATCTCGAAGGCCAGCCCCGCTTCGAGGGCCACCTGGCCCAGGGGAACCACGGCGGCGCTTTCGATTTTCACCGGACGCACGGTGCCCGGAACCGCCTGGGCGAGAACCGTCGAAGCGCTCAGCAGGGTCAGCAGCAGGGTACAGAAAAGCGTTTTCCTCAAAGTCATGGCAAACTCTCCTTTCGAACGTTGGCGGGGTGAAGCCCCCCCGGTCGTGACAGACCACCACATTAGGGCCATCCAAATGATTGGTAGCTTAGCCGATTTGAAATCGAGGGTCCAGAAGAACCGCTCAGAAGGCTTTCGTTTCTGGAGGAGAACAGAGAGCCCCGCCGATCGGGGCTGACGGGGGTGCCGGGGCCGCCCCGGGGATGGGGGTCCTTTCCCCCCGTTTCGGTAGACCGTCCCAACGTTTCACGTGCAAGGGGCGCTAGGGGGCCCTGTTTCCCGTTTCCTGCAAAAGGAGCGACCGGGGGAGCCCCTTCCGGTCCGGGAAAAGGGATCGGGAGCTCATCCGCTGTCCCCTCAAGGGATCAACTAGTTAATAATATTGCGAAACCGTCTTGACCGGTTAAGCTTGTTAATGTCAGGGATCTGCCGGACGGTAGGGATCCCCCGGTCTTCTTTTCGGCGCTGCGAAAGGGCCGTCTATGCATGTCTTCCTCCTTGCCGCAGGCGTCCTGCTGGTTTTCATGACGGCGGTTTTTGTCCTCGCCCTGTGTCTTCGGGACAACAGCATCGTCGACGTCGCCTACGGCCTCGCCTTTGTGCTGGCCAGCTGGAGCGCCTACCTCTTCTTCGGAGAGGGGCATCCCCGGCAGGTCCTCGTTCTGCTCCTCGTGACGGTTTGGGGGGCGCGCCTGGCGGCCCACATCTTTCTGCGCAAGCGCGGGGAGGGGGAGGACTTCCGCTACCGGAAGTGGAGACAGGAGTGGGGCGACTCCTTCGTCTGGCGCAGCTACCTGCAGATCTTCCTTCTCCAGGGGGGGGTGGTCCTGGTCGTCGCCCTCCCTGTCCTGACCGTCATCGACCGCTCCGGCGGGCCGCTCGGCCCCCTCGACCTGCTCGGAGTGCTGGTCTGGATCCTCGGCTTCGGCTTCGAGGCGGTCGGCGACTGGCAGCTCCTCCGCTTCAAGGGGGACCCCGTCAACCGGGGCCATGTAATCCAGACCGGCCTGTGGCGCTATACCCGGCACCCGAATTACTTCGGCGAGGCGACCCTGTGGTGGGGGCTGTTCCTGATCGCCCTCGGCGCCCCTTGGGGGTGGGCCGCCCTTCTCAGCCCGGCCCTGATCGCCTTTTTGCTGCTGAAGGTCTCCGGGATCCCGATGCTCGAGGCCAAGTACGAGGGGAATCCCGAGTTCGAGGCGTACCGGGAGCGGACAAACGCGTTCTTCCCCTGGTTTCCCAGGCGATAAGGGGGTCTGAGGGTGATGGCGGAGAGGCTCGAGCGAGGACAGAAAGTAGCCGTCGTCGGCGGAGGGGTGGCCGGCATCGTCGCCGCGTACCTGCTGCAGGGGCTGCACGAGGTCACCCTCTTCGAGGCGAACGGCTACCTCGGCGGGCACACCCACACCGTCGAGATCCCCGACGGACCCGACGCGGGGCTCGCCGTCGACACCGGTTTTATCGTCCTCAACGATGCGACCTATCCCCTCTTTCAGAGATTCCTGGCCCGGCTCGGGGTGGCGACCCGCGTCTCCGAGATGTCCTTCGGCTTTCATTGCCGGCAGACCGGCCTGGTCTACGCCGGGACCGATCTCAATGGCCTCTTCGCCCAGAGGCGCAACCTGGTCAGCCCGGCCTTCTACCGTTTCCTTCTGGAGATCGCCCGCTTCTGCAAAAAGGCCCGGCTGGACCTGGGCCGGGGGGCCGTGCCGCAGGTGACCCTCGGCCGGTACCTGGAGGACGGCCGCTTCTCCCCGTTCATGGCCGAAAACTACCTGGTGCCGATGGGCGCCGCGATCTGGTCGACGCCCGCCCTTCGGGTCGCCGACTTTCCCGCCGAGCCGTTCCTGCGCTTCTTTCAAAACCACGGACTGCTCTCCTTTCGCAACCGCCCGGACTGGAGAACCGTGGTCGGCGGCAGCCACGCCTACGTCAAGGCGTTCCTCCGCGGTTTCGGGGGCTCCGTTCACCTCCGGAGGCCGGTGCGGAAGGTGACCCGGGAGCCCGGAGGGGTCCGGCTCGCCCTTGCCGGCGGCGAGACGGCCTTCTTCGACCAGGCCGTCATCGCCACCCACGCCGACCAGGCCCTGCGCCTGCTGGGCGACCCGAGCGAGACGGAGCGGCGCCTCCTCTCGCCCTGGCGCTACCAGAGGAACCGCACCGTTCTGCACACCGACGCCTCCCTGCTGCCCCGGCAGCGGCGGGCGCGGGCCGCCTGGAACTTTTCCCGGGAGGCTGGCGCCGCCGGCGAGCGGCCGGTCTTCGTGACCTACGACATGAACCGCCTCCAGGGGCTCTCGGCGCAGAGGGACTACTGCGTCACCCTGAACCGGGATGCGCCCTTCCGGCCGGAGACGGTGATCGCCGAGATGGACTATCACCACCCCCTCTACACCTTCGAATCGATGGCGACCCAGGCCGAGCTGCCCCGGCTGGGCGGAAGGCGGCGGACCTGGTACTGCGGCAGCTACTTCGGCTACGGCTTCCACGAGGACGCGGTCCGGGCCGGGGCGGCGGTGGGGCAGGCCTTCGGGGGGGAGCTATGAACTCGAGGATCTACCTCGGCGAGGTCAGCCACGCCCGGCTCTCCCCGGTCCGGCACCGCTTCGCCTACCCCCTCTACTTCTACGCCCTCGACCTGGACGAGCTCGCCGCGCTCGACCGCGCCAGCCCCCTCTTCGGCTACAACCGGCGGCGTCCGGTCGCGGTCCACGACCGCGACTACCTCCGTCCCGGCGAGGCCCCGATCCGGGAGAAGCTCGAGGCGGTCCTGAAGGGGGCGGGGCTCGACGCCCCGGGGCGGGTCCTCCTGGTGACCGCGGCGCGCTACTTCAACTACGTCTTCAACCCGATCAGCTTCTTCTACTGCCACGACGCCGGGGGCGAGCTGGCCTGCGTCCTGGCCCAGGTCAACAACACCTTCGGCGAGATGCACCTCTACCTCCTCGACGCCCGGGGGGCGGAGATCGACCGGGGCCGGATCGTGTGCCGGGCCGACAAGGCGTTCCACGTCTCCCCCTTCTTCCCCCGCGAGGGCCGCTACGAGTTCCGGCTCAGCCCGCCCGCCGAGACGATCGACAACGCCATCTCCTACTACCTCGGCGGCGAGCTCTCCCTCGTCGCCCGGATCCGCGGCGAGGCCCGGCCCCTGACCCCGGGCGAGCTGGCCCGCACCGTCGCCCGCCACCCCCTCTGCGCCGCGCTGACGGTGCCGAGGATCGTCTGGCAGGCGGCGCGGCTGCACTGGCAAAGGAGGCTCCCCGTGTACCGCAAACCGGTTCCGGCCAGCGCCATGACCGTCCGCCCGGCCCCCCCGGCCCTCCTCGACCGGCTCGGCATGAGGGCCGTCCTCCCGTTCTTCTCCCGCCTGCCCCGGGGCGAGTTGAGGCTGACCCTCCCCGACGGCCGGGAGCACCGCTTCGGCCGGGCCGGGGAGGAGCCGCCGGTCCGCCTCGACGTCCGGGAATACCGCTTCTTCCGGCGCGCCATGCTCTTCGGGGACATCGGTTTCGGCGAGGCCTATACCGACGGCGACTGGACGAGCACGGACCTGCCCGGCCTGCTGACCCTGCTGGCGGCCAGCGAGCGGGTCATGGACGACCGCAGCATCACCGCCTCGGCGGCCGGCCGGCTGGTCAACTACCTCCGCCACCTGGGGCGGCCCAACACGCTCGGCGGAAGCTCCCGCAACATCCGGGAGCACTACGACCAAAGCAACGCCTTCTTCGCGACCTTCCTCGACCCCTCCCTGACCTACTAGTGCGCCCTCTTCGAGGGGGCGGAGCAGAGCCTGGAGCAGGCCCAGCGCAACAAGCTGCGGCGGGTGGCCGAAAAGGCCCGGATCACGGCGGCCGACCACGTGCTGGAGATCGGCTGCGGCTGGGGGAGCTTCGCCATCGAGGCGGCGCGCCGGACCGGCTGCCGGGTCACGGGGATCACCGTGTCGCGCCGGCAGCTCGAGCTCGCCCGGCAGCGGGTCCGGGAGGCCGGCCTGGAGGAGCGGGTCGAGATCCGCCTCTGCGACTACCGCCGCATCGAGGGGCGCTACTCGAAGGTCGTCTCGATCGAGATGCTCGAGGCCGTCGGCCACGCCGGGCTCGGTCCCTTCTTCGCCGCCTGCGACCGGGCCCTGGCCCCCGGGGGGCGGGCCGTGGTCCAGGTGATCACCATCCCGGACCGCAAGTACAGGGCCTACCGCGCCAGCTGCGACTGGCTCCGCAAGCACATCTTCCCCGGCGGCCACCTGCCGTTGGTCGGGGCCCTCTCGGCGGCGATGGCGCGCTCCTCGACCCTCAACCTGGCGGGCCTCGAGACCTACGGGAGCGACTACGCCCGGACCCTCGAGATCTGGCGCCGGACTTTCCTGGAGCGACGGGGGGAGGTCCTCGCCCTGGGGTTCGACGAGGCGTTCCTGCGCCAGTGGGAGTACTACCTGTCCTACTGCCAGGCGGGGTTCGCCGCGCAGATCATCGACCTGGCCCAGCTCGTCCTGACCAAGCCGGAGGCCCCCTGAGGGCCTCCCCGGGAAATCCGATGAACCCTCTGGCGGCCAAGATCCTCAACGTCGCCCTTTACCAGGCCGGCTGGTTCTGCTGCGTCCTCGGCGCCGCCTGGGGCCTCCCCGTCTCCGGCGCCCTCGGCGCGGCGCTGCTCGCCGGCGTCCACCTTCTGCTCGCCCGCTCCCGCGGGGCCGAGGCCCTGCGGATGCTCGTCTTCTGCCTGATCGGCGTCACCGTCGACGGGGCCCAGCAGGCCCTCGGCCTCTTCGCTTTTCGGGCCGACCCCGCCTGGCCCTTCTCCCTGCCCCTCTGGGTCTTCGTGATCTGGGCCCAGTTCGCCACCCTCTTCCGTTACGCCCTCCTCTGGCTCTCCGGCCGCTACCTCCTCGCCGGGCTCTTCGGCCTTGTCGGCGGGCCTCTCGCCTACGGGGGGGGCATCCGCCTCGGGGCCGCCGCCTTCGGCGGGGACCCGCTCCTCGGCCTGCTGGCCCTCGGGGCGGTCTGGGCCCTGCTCACCCCCGCCCTGCTCCGGATCAGCGACCGGATCGGTGGGGGGGAGGGGGGATATCGGTGGTTCGGGGGGAGGTGAGGGTCAGGTCAGCCAGCGGCCGACGAGGTAGCTCGCCGAGGCGACGAGAGCGCAGAGGAGCGTGCCCCAGGCGATGTCGACGAGGACGACCCGGAGCGGCCAGTCCCGGAGGGTCGCCAGGTTGGTCAGGTCGTAGGTCGCGTAGGTGAAGAAGCCGAAGAGGGCCCCCCAGAGGGCGGCCCGGGCGACGGAGGGGTCGGCGAGGGCCGGACGGACGGCGAAGAGGATGATGCCGGCGATGTAGATGAAGTAGAAGGCGAGGGCGGCCGGCCAGTTGACCGCCGGGGCGAGGAGGTGGGAGAGGTTCTTCTGGTAGAGGTTCTTGGCGACGACCCCCAGCCAGAGCAGGTCGATGGCGAAAAAGACCGGGATGGTCATCAGGTAGAGCTTGAGGTAGAAAAGCGCGTTCATGGGGCCCCCATTCCGGGTTCCCTATCACTAATACCCCATTCCGATGAAATCGCAACTTCGGGGCGGTGATGACCTACAACGAGCCTTTTGATGCAACGGGTGGCAGTCGGTTGCTGGCCACTCGTTCAGCTGAACGCGCAGGAACTTGACACGGAGTTGTTAAGAAAGTATCTGACCCCTCATCCTTTGTTAAACTTGCATCCTCGTAAAAAGGTGATAAAAGCGAACCTATGTAACCCAGACGAAGCCATTCATATGTGATTGGCGACCAATATGGTGAGGTTTTGATTTAATATCTAAAATATCTTTGTGGCAAGAGGGTAATCTTCAAAAGCTCTCTTACTTTTAATAAGCAAGGAAATGCCGTGTTCAATGATGTTGATGTAATCCGTTGGGATATTACCCGAAAATGCAACCTTGATTGCATACATTGCTACGCGAGTTCTATCAATCGGGGCGGATATTTAGATCTTTCGTTAAGGGCCATACGGGATGTCGCGAAAAAATTATCCGATGCCAATGTGGGTGCAATTGGACTGTTGGGGGGCGAACCGTTCCTACGCAGTGACATTCTGGAGGTTTTCCAGATTTTCAGCGATCTAAATCTGTGCACAACTGTGACAACCAACGGTACCCTGCTAAACTCCAAAATCATTGAAAAGCTGGTTTCCTTGCCCCAACCGACATCAATTACGTTCTCTTTTTCAGGACATAAGGCGGAGATGCACGATTTTGTCCACGGAGCGGGTTCTTTTGACGCCATAATGAAAGCGATACGTGGCCTGAGAAAAGCTCTTGTAGAGAGCAAGTTTGAAAAAAAACTACTGGCCAATTTCATTATTTCAAAGGTCAATTATTTGAATTTAGTGGAAGTTTGCCAGTTTCTTGAAAACGAAGGCTTCGATAAAATTCTGTTTGAGGATGTCGCTTGGGTCGGGAGCGCTTTAGATCATTATGACGATCTCTATGTGGCTCCCAAAGACATTGTGGAATCGATTAGCCACTGTCTTGAGGGAAAAATAAGAGGAGACATTAAGGCGGAACTCAATTTTTTCTGTCTGCCGCCACTGGCCCGTGACTACCTCGCCACCAGAACGGGTTTCCCTCTTGATTCGGGTTATTTTGGTTGTCCTTTGCCAAATGAGGCCTATCTTTCATCAGATGGACATTTGTACCCTTGCCAGCAGATTCATGAGATGGAGGCTTCGGGTAAGGTATGGACAAACCCATGTGAGAATAACGACCTGACCAAGAAAACATTAGCTCAGATCATGACGAGCAAATCCTTCGTAAACGAGAACCAGTTAGCAAACGGTCGACCCTACAAAACAATTCCCCCATGTGATCAATGCAGTTATGTCGAATCTCTCTGCAGGCCATGCATCAGGCATCTGCAAATGAAAACATTGCACCCCTTTGACTTGTGTACCTTTGCTCGCGAGGCAATGGTGTCGACCGGGTAGGTGCTCTTTTCTCACCAACGATAAAGGAGGAAGAAATGGCAGATTTAAAGGACCTTATCAACACCATGCGTAAAGACAAAAAACTCGCAGCGGAAATCCTGTTTTCGCCTGATGTCGTTGCCGAAGCTAAGGCCAAGGGATTCACGTTGAAGACAAAAGACGAAGATTTGCTGAGAGAAACTGCCGCAAAGGTCATGAGTTATGTCGGTGACCAGTTCCGAGTCATGGCCTTTAAATCGGCAGGAGTCAAGACTTTGGGCGGCATCTACGACCCCGAAAGTAGCCCGAACGGATCTGGTTGGTAATAGCGCAGTTAATTGAATAAGAAGGGGGGCGAGGGGTCTGATCTTCCCTTGCCACTTTTTGTCGATGCTTCACCAATAGCACAGTGCTGGTTTTAAGACCGGGCCGAATTCCAGAACCTGACTCCCAATGCCATATCAATCCCAAGAAGAAAGGGGCGCCCANCGGTACTGGATCGCCTCGGCGAGGTGGGCCTGCTCGATGGCCTCGCTGCCGGCGAGGTCGGCGACGGTGCGGGCGACCTTGAGGATGCGGGTGTAGGTGCGGGCGGAGAGGCCGAGGCGGTCGGTGACCGCCTCGAGGAGTTTTTCCCCGCCCTCGTCGAGGGCGCAGAATTTCCGGATGTGGCGGGCTCCCATCTGGGCGTTGCTGTGCAGGCCTTGGTCCTGCAGGCGCTCGCGCTGCACCGCCCGGGCCCCCTCGACCCGGGCGCGAATCGTCTCCGAGGGCTCGGCGTCCTTCGGGTCGGCGAGATCCTTGTGGGCCACTCGCGGCACCTCCACGTGGAGGTCGATGCGGTCGAGCAGAGGGCCGGAGAGGCGCGAGCGGTAGCGCTGGAGCATCGGCGGGGTGCAGGTGCAGGGGTGCTGGGGGTCGCCGAGATAGCCGCAGGGGCAGGGGTTCATCGCCGCCACCATCATGAAGGAGGCGGGGTAGGTGAGGCTCTGGGCGGCGCGGCTGATGGTGACCATGCCGTCCTCGATGGGCTGGCGCAGCATCTCGAGGACGTTCTTCTTGAATTCGTACTGGGAAGTGCTGGTATTGTCCAGTTGAATTTTCAATATTCTTGCGGAATGTTCAATAATCAGCAAAAAGTTTCCATTTTCCATTCTTGTTCGTCGAATTTTTCAGTTCCTTGAATGAATAAGCTCTACTAGGAATTTACATTGCATCAAAAAAGTGTTAGTAATATCTGGCGCTTAGGGGGGGAGCATACTTTTATCCCTCCCTTCGCGAATCCAACAGACATCTAGAAACCCAGCCACAACCTTTGATTGATTTTTGGCCTCTGGCTAGGGGGCGTTTTTATGCACTATGGGCGCACTATTCGAAAAACAAAGAGCGACCCTCTCTAATCGCAGGCGGCGAGAGAGGTTACTGTGAGAATGGCTATCGGAAAAGCTTTGCTTGGAATTGTACAGTGCCTGCCTTTCAGGGTGCAGGTTTTTTATTTGTGGGAAAGGGAGAATCCTATGAAAAAAATCAGTCTCTTACTTCTAGTTGCTCTGTTTGTTCTTCCCATTGTCTCGTTTGCGGATGAACTGGATGATCGGGTGAGGGTTGGCGCCAAAATCTATTTCGACGATGAGTCGGTTATGCAACTGCTGAATAGGGATCATCTCGATATGTCGTCAGGCTATTGGTACGGGACGGTCCAAGCGCAAGCGGAATTCTCTGCACGGACCTTCGGGAACCACCATCCTGTTCTAAAACAACTCGGTATCACCGCCTACGATGCCTCTCAGTACAGTGCCATGTTTATGAATTTCCCCGGCTTTGCCAATCGAGTCACAGTGGCAGAACTTAGGGGTGTGGTTCGGATTGTTGGCGGATTGCTGGAGGGGGATGCGTTCTCTAGGGAACGTTACCGTCTTGGCTATATTTTCTATGCAACAGCAGTTATTGATTCAGTCGGTGATCGCCTCAACCCACACACATTAATTCAGGCCTTAGTCGACAACTATCAAAGGCATCCAAACGGTTATAGCAAGGAGGTTGTCGATTTTTATCGTGCCCTTTTCATGGGAGATGCGATGGGCATGTTGCGGGCTTCTCGCACAGTCGGTCCGAGCCCAGAACAGCTTCTCGCCTACAAAGCCGAGGCAGAGAGCGCTGGCTACCTATAACCGTTCAGAAAACCTGAGTTGAATCACTTTTCGCTTGGTATGTCTTGTTTAAGGTTGCATATTTAATTGGTGAAGTATTTATGTTGAGGGAGATGTCATCCGACAGAATCTTGGCTGAGATATTTGAATAAGGTTCTCTTCGCAATGCCAATTTGACTGCAGACTTCTGCTGCAGACATATTGGAGTTCCGGTACATAATGGTTGCTTGATTAATCTTCTCAGGAGAGATGCGCGGACGACCACCAGTGCGTCCCCTTGCCTTTGCGGCGGCACGCCCTGCTGCCGCCCGTTCAGATTTCAGCTCGCGTTCCATCTGCGCGATTGCCCCCATAATAGAAATGAACGCACGACCCGTCGCTGTTTTCGTATCAATGTTTTCTCTCAGCGAGATAATGGTCACACCCCGAGTTTCAAGTTCTTCGACGATCTGAAGTAGGTGGCGAAGGCTTCTCGACATTCTGCTTAATTCTGTAACGACCAAAGTGTCACCTGCCCGCACATAACCCAAGAGGTCATCCCAGCCTGGCCGACTTTCCTTTGTTCCGCTGATCGTGTCGGAATAAACCTTTTCACAACCGGCACCGTGAAGATCGTCCATTTGTGAATCGAGATTCTGCGTCGGGGTACTAATTCTGGCGTAGCCGATCTTTTTTCCTTCACTCACGTAAGTAGCTCCTTCTTCAATTATGCACAAAAGCAAAATGATACGCATTTTATGCTCTTAGATTTTAGCACTAGTTTATGCACCGATTCTCGGTTGATTTCACTATCAGACGAGTCGCCGAAGACACAGTGCACAAAGTAGGGTTTTGTGCACGCATCTAAAGCGCTCCTTTTCCTGCTGCCCGCCCTTCTCCTAGTCGGAGGGTGGGTGGGGATGCAAATGAGGTTGCTTCTGTAGCATTTGTACCATCTCGCTCAAGGCGGCAATTTTTTCTTGAGCCGCAGCATCTCTACTGAGTTGGACCTCGTTCTCAAGGGCTTCAATCTTCCGACTTTTTCCCTCCAGGGCTTTCTGGGCTGCTGCCAATCTCTCCTGGGTCGCGGCGAGCTGCTGAACCAGATCGAGCCTGACGCCCTCGAATTTCTCTCGTTCCGTCGCCAACTCTTGCTCCAAGGCACCTACCTCGCCTTGGGCCTCAGCTAGGGCACTTTGTACATTGGTGAAGTTTTCGCCCTGAAACTGAAGACTCTCTTCTATATCCCTGACGGCAATCTCGACATTGCGATTGACCAGCGCTTCAGTAGCTTCCTGAAACCACGCAGGGAAATCCACTTTTCGCTGGGCGCTCTTCGCCTTGATTTCTTGAATTTTCTGGTAATGCGTTAGCAATACCCCCATGTCGCCGCCGGTGCTCTCCAGAATCTTTCGCGCAGTCGCCTTAACACCCTGCTTTTCCAGCAATTCCCAAGCTAGTAGAACCTGCTCAAATGTAGGCTTCAGTGCATTATGTTCCATTTTTTTCCTTCCCATCCCGCTCCCTTCCAATGCCTGCCGATAACGGATAACGTTATCGGATGTTATGAAAAACATGCGCCTCACTGCCCTTTAAAACACGACCCATTTTAATTCTCATCCGACCTGCATTCAAGGTTTTATTTAGTGATTTCAATATGTTCCACACCACGTGTGGTATCCATCTAATAAATACAATCACTTGAAGGCAGAGAAAAATAATTCCCGGAGGTCCCGTGAATCGCAGAAGACGCTTGCGCCTTGGACTGCGCAGTATAGATGTCAAACTTTAAGGCAGAGATTCAAGGAGGATGCGGAGTTCTTCGCAACTCTCCGCAGAAAGATGCTTCCACTTATCCCGAGTTTGATCCTTTCTTTTGAGGTAATCACTCAGGAATTTCAAGCGAATGACATTCACATTCAGGGGAGAGAATTTCTTGCTATGATGGAAATCAACATAACAATCAGGAAAGACAAGAGAACCCTGGATGTGAACCTCATCGCGGAGGTTTTGGCGAAGAAAATCCTGCAGATAAAAAAACTTCCTGACAACTTTGTGGACGGGATCACCGCCGGGAAAAGGGCCGCCGCTTAGGGCCAGAACTCGCCGCGGCCAGTCAGCATAACATTTGACGATTCCCCTCTCCGCACGAAATTCAAGAAGGAAAAGCCCACCACCAGAACTCAGGACTGTCGGCCCTATTATCTCCCCATTATTCTCGAACGGCTGAAACACTAGATTGCCAGCATCAACAAGAGCAGAAAATTCATGGGCATACTCGATAGTTGGATCGTCCATATCAGTTCAGACTCCTATCTGGAAAAATCAAAGGTCGGCGTGCGGATATAGAGTCTTAAGAACATCGAAATACTCCTGGTCCAGAAAGGAGGAACTGACGCCTCCCCCCTCTTCAACATTCGGCGGCTTATGATCGAGGCCTTGATCTTGTCGTTTCAATTTAGCCTTGTCTCTATAAGCTTTCTTTCTGATGATTTTGATTGTCGCGACGACCTGCGGTGTAGGCTTAAGATTGAACATTTGTTCAAGGGTATTGCAAAGAAGCCTTATTTTAATTATTCGCTCTGGGTTCAGCATCCGCCCGCCGGTTCCACGTTCAATATCTGAATCCAGATACTGACGATACACCCACCGCTGCCACTTTTCTGATAACTCCGGGCGGTCCAGGATCAACCGTTGGCGCTGCGCCTTGGAATATCTCGATACCTGCTGTCGTATATACCAAGGTCTGGACCAAACTTTCGAGAGACCTTCCAAAAAACGAATATCTCGCCGACAGATCGGCTTTCCAATCAACTGGTCGCGCTGCAATCGAATAAGAACTTTGGTGGTTAGTCCGTATTGCTCGGCAATTCCCTTAAGACTCAAACCCACGGCCAAGTCCATATCGTCATCTGTTTCTAGCTGACTCATTCTCTTGCCTCCACTAATCAGAAAATGTCTACAAGTAGAAATTGGGAACTCAGTGCACATTTCTAGTCAAAAAAGTCTCGATGGAGGACAAATACGATCATCTCTTTCTATCGTCGCAAATACCGTCGCGTGGCGGCTCAGGTTTAGTCAAACGAAAGTGACTAATTCGGCGGCTGCTTAAAAGAGGATGATTATTGTGTTGCGGATAACAAGGAACAAGGCTTTGTTAACAAAGTGGCAGGTGAGAAACAAATAGAGACAGTCAGTAGTCATTCAAATAAGGGTACATTCAGACAGTTTAGTCATGTTCTTGGATGGTTTCATTTGAGTAAGGAAAGGTAAGAATCCGGCACTGACTGCTTTGCTCATTATGGTCATCAGTTCTGTCACAGTCACTAAGATCGAACGGAGGATCTTCATGTGACGTGAACATTGTTCTGATCCGAGCTTTGGCCATCGCCTTTTCTGCACGCGAGGGGTTTTTACCGAGATTGACTTTTATCCTACAAATAGTGTCTAGAGAGATTTTCTTAAAACAACATGCTCCCGCCGCAACCCAGCGGCTGTCCGCTATAGTCTGTGCGATAAACACCATGTCATCATCCCCCAACCCATGGTTGCAAACCAGGCACTTGTTATGTTTTCGGCGAGCCATAAATTTCACATAGGCCGGAGCCTTTTCTAGCAGCATTCAATTTCCTCCACTTTTATAAATCAGTGTAAAATCCTTTAAGATCCAACCCTCCCCCTTGATAGAAGCTCGCGAAAGCAACCTCCGCGTCTTCGGCGGCCTCGCAATAACTGACGTAAGGCTCCGGGGTCTTTGACTGGTTTAATTGAGTAAATGTCTGCCGGGGGATCTTGGAGGGGAGGTCCATCGTCTCAACCGTGATCTCAAGAACGCTTTTAACGAGATTGGCACCCGCGGTTGCTATGGCTGCCGGGTCAAACTTTCCGGCAAAAATTGACAGAGACAACATGGTCAGGATTGCGCTTCGCATCGTAGCCCCTTTCATAGTAAGTCTGGCCATTCAATCTATTAACATTTTATCAATTCCGAGCCGGAAAGTCAAGCATTTTCGTAGTAATTTCAGTAACTTAAGTAATGCCTTCAAGCATATTCCCCAAGAGAAAATGACCGTCTCAGCATTGCGGAAACGGTCATTTTCTTCGTCATGAATTCACCTAACAAACTGTGCCGAAGGCGCGGTTATTGAACACAAGAAAAATGGATGGGCTTAAACTACCCTCGCTATCGGAAGGGAGAGCTACATATGTCCAGATATCTTTCGACAATAAAAGATTGAGGTGATATTATCCTGAGTCATGTTTGGAGGGGCAACACCAAGAAAATACAATTCTTTTTAGCTTTTAAGACAGGTCAGCCGGCAAGATTCTGGCTAGAATTTGTCCTTATAGCGACTTCTCCAAACCAGAAGACATAAATTGCTTATTGCCGTGCGGGCACTGGCATTACGGCATGAAATCTATAAACGATCAATAGGTGATTTTTCATGGCATATCGGATGTCGTTTACCAACGGGAGCCTGTTCTACACGGAGTCTCTGGCTCTGTTAGCTATTTATCGGGAACTCGGTTCCTGGGAAGAGACCAAGGTTGCCTCGAATGAGCGGAACATCCTCCAGTCTAGAAAGAAAAGTTCAGAGACGAGAAATATACGCGAAATTTCTCACAGGCTACGCGAGCTGACAGAAGAACAGCTCGTGCTTCTGAGCGAAGGTGGCCGCACAGAACAACTGCAAATGCTTTGGCTGGCTGCAGCCAAGAGATATCAATTTATCCGGGAGTTCGGCGAAGAAATTGTCCGTGAAAAGTATCTAAAACTCGACTATTTGCTGAGCTACGATGATTTTGACAGTTTTTTCAATGCCAAGGCCGAATGGGATGACGGTCTGGATGGCCTTTCCGAATCGACTCGGAAGAAGATTCGCCAGGTTCTGTTCCGCATGCTTCACGAAGCGGAAATTCTTACGGCTGGAAACATGATTGTCCCGACGATTCTTGGTGCCGAGACAGCCAGGGTGATTCAGGCTGACGACCCGGCCCTTTTTGCAGTTTATCCGATTTCGGATATGGATATTCAGGAGTGGACCCGATGACCACAGGCTATGACCTCCGTCCGCTTGGCGAACAGTTCCAGCACCTGTTTGATCTGATCAGCAGCGAGCGTTTTCTGAGGATGCAGGGGCTGGGGAATGAAGTTCCGTTTTTTATCTGTCCCTTCAAGCCAGGTGACGCGGTTGAGATGGAGAGAATACAGCGCCAGCTCGTCAATAAGTTGTCCCAGCAGGGCATCCAGGTGCTCAACATTAATCTCTATGATCTGGCGGTGGAGATCCTCAAAGAGAATGGTGACTGGGGCTGGTACCTTGAGAATGAAGGGGATATGTCCAAGCAGGATCTGAAAGAGGACCTGCAGGGGATTCTTGATGCGAGGGATTCTTTGATCCCGGCCATTGCCCGTAAAATGCAAGCCGAGACTTTCGACGTTATGTTTCTGGGGGGAGTTGGCGAGGTCTTTCCCTATATCCGGTCACACAATGTGCTGAACAATCTGCAAAGTACCGCCA
This sequence comes from Desulfuromonas sp., assembly GCF_002868845.1. Taxonomy (NCBI): domain Bacteria; kingdom Pseudomonadati; phylum Thermodesulfobacteriota; class Desulfuromonadia; order Desulfuromonadales; family Desulfuromonadaceae; genus Desulfuromonas; species Desulfuromonas sp. Next base: position 161,155 of record NZ_PKUB01000041.1, on the reverse strand, counting down.
AGCACAAACCCACAGTCATGTTTTTTCCGGGGGAATATACTCACTCCCTAGAACAAGGGGCCTCGCTCGACCTGTTCGGCCGCCTGCGTGACGACAAATATTACCGGGCATTTAATATCTTCCATTGCGAAGTTTGACGGAGGGAATCGTTCAATGAAGTTACAGACTATTTTCGAGAAAAAGGTCGATCGTCATATCGAAGGTGTCATCAAGGCGGATGACGAAGAGAGCCTGAAGGTTGAAATTGATGAATATGTTCTTACGAATCAGATAATCAAGCGTCTGGATCGATTTCTTGATGCCTATCTGAACTATACGGGCGCTAACGGCGTCTGGCTTTCCGGCTTCTTCGGTTCCGGTAAATCGCACCTGTTAAAGATGCTCGCCCTGCTGCTCGAAAATCGTACGGTTGAAGGCTCTTCGGTTCTGGATCTTTTCCTGTCCAGAAAGGAGATACAGGACGAAGAAATCCTGAAGAAAGACCTGGAACGCGCGGTAACTATCCCTTCCCGCAGCATTCTCTTCAATATCGACCAGAAGGCCGATGTTATCAGCAAAACCGAGATCGATGCACTGCTTTCGGTGTTCGTCAAGGTCTTTGACGAGGCCTGCGGCTACTATGGCAAGCAAGGTTATGTCGCCCAGCTCGAACGGGAACTGGATGAAGCCGGAAAGCTGGACGATTTCAAAGGTGAGTTTCAATCCGCCAGCGGCAAAGACTGGGAGTTTGGTCGTCAGCGTCTGCAGCGCTTTTCCGAGGCGACGGATCAGGCCTACGGCAAAGCTACAGGCCAGAACACTATTGGTGTCCTGTCCAAGTACAAGGCTGACTACAAGGTATCCATTGAGGATTTCGCCGAACAGGTCAACGATTACGTCAATCGGCAAGGGAAGGATTTTCGGCTCAATTTCTTCGTCGACGAAGTCGGGCAGTATATCGCCGAAAACACCAAGCTGATGACCAACCTTCAGACCATTGCCGAAAGTCTGGCGACCAAGAGCCGTGGCCGTGCCTGGATCATCGTCACCGCACAGCAGGATATGGATGCGGTGGTCGGTGAAATGGGCCAGCAGCAGGGGAACGATTTTTCCAAGATCATGGCGCGTTTCGCTACCAAGATGAGTCTGACCAGTGCCAATGTCGATGAAGTGATTCAGAAGCGGCTGCTGCTGAAAAACGAGGCGGGCGTTGGCTTGCTCTCAGACCTTTATCATCAGCAGGAAAACAATCTCAAGACCCTGTTCGACTTTGCCGATGGGGCCAAGCACTATAAGAATTTCAAGGATCGTGAGCATTTCATTCGTTGCTATCCTTTTATTCCCTACCAGTTCACCCTTTTTCAGGTCGCTATCCAGAGCTTGTCAAATCACAGTGCCTTTGAAGGCAAGCACAGCTCGGTCGGCGAACGGTCGATGCTGGGGGTCTTTCAGCAGGTGGCCGTACATATATCCTACTGCGGCGTCGGCGATCTGGCCACTTTCGATCTCATGTTCGAGGGCCTGCGCTCATCGATCAAATCGCAGATCCAGCAGGCGGTCATTATCGCCGAGAAAAACCTCGACAATCAGTTCGCGATCAAGTTGCTCAAAGCACTCTTTCTGGTCAAATACGTCAAGGATTACAAGGCCACCATCCGCAACCTTTGTGTTCTGATGCTCGACAGCTTCGACCGCGACCTGTCCGACCTGCGCAAAGAGGTCGAAGGGGCCTTAAATCTTCTTGAGCAACAGACCTATATTCAACGCAACGGTGAAGAGTACGAATTCCTGACTGATGATGAAAAGGATGTCGAGCAGGAGATCAAGAACACCGCAGTTGAGCCAGCGGATATTGCCGGTGAACTCGCCAAGGTTGTCTTCGACCAGGTTCTCAGAAGTAAAAAGATTCGGTATGACGACAATGGTCAGGACTATGCGTTCTCTCGCAAACTGGATGACCAGCTCCACGGCCGCGAGTCGGAGCTAGGAATCCATGTCATCAGCCCTTTCCATGACCATGCAGGCAAAGAAGAGATCGTGCGCATGCAGTCCATGGGACGAGATGAACTTCTGGTTGTCATGAATCCGGACGAACGTCTGATCCGCGACCTGATGATGTACAAGCGCACCGAAAAGTACGTGCGCCAGAATGTCTCGGTCACCCAGCAGGACGCCATCAAGAAGATTCTGACCGAGAAGTCATTCCAGAACCAGGAGCGCTATCGCGATCTGCAGCAGCGCGTTAAAACCCAGCTTGGAAAAGCACGCCTTTTTGTGAACGGAGAAGAGATCGAACAGGGGGGCGAAGAACCGATCGGGCGTATCACCAAAGGATTCTACCGCCTGATCCAGGCGGTTTATCCCAACCTGCGCATGCTGCGTGGTGTGACTTATTCTGAAAGTGATATCAACGGTTTTCTACAGCAGGGGGAAGCCGGTCTGTTCGCCGATGACAAAGCGACGGTTAGTGAGGCCGAGCAGGAGATCCTTGCTTTCATTCAGACCAACAACCAGGGTGGTGTTCGTACCAGCCTCAAGTCTTTGATCGAACGTTTCGAGAAAAAACCTTACGGCTGGTACCAGGCTTCTATTCTCTGCATTACCGCCAAGCTTTCCGCCCGTGGCAAGATCGAAGTAAGAAATGACAGCGACGTTCTTGAAGATGCCACCCTGGAGCGGGCGCTGAAAAACAGTCACGGATATCCTCAGGTATTGATCACACCACAGCTCGCATTCAGTGCCGGTCAGGTGCGCCTACTCAAGGATTTCTTCTCCGATTTCTTCGATTCCCCTGCAACGAGCGGCGAGGCCAAGGCTCTAGCCAAGGAGACCGGCGAAGCTTTTCAGAAACTGCAGACGGAGCTTGCTCAGCTCGCAAGCCATATTAAGGAGTATCCCTTCCTGGCCGCGCTTGGTGAACCCCGTGAACGCATTCAGGAGATTGCCGGCAAACCCTATACCTTCTATCTGGCCGATCTCGGCAAAGTCGAGGACTCCCTTCTCGACCTGAAGGAGCAGGTGCTCGATCCGATCCGCCAGTTCATGAGTGGTTCTAAAAAGGAACTGTACAACCAGGCTCGGCAGTTTCTGCAGGCTCAAGAAGCTAATTTCGCCTACGTCGGTGGTGACAAGGGGCAGAAAATTCGCGAGCTGCTGGAAAGCTCTGACTGTTACAAGGGGAATACCATCCAGCAGGTCAAAACGCAGGTTGAGTCCCTTGGGCAGGAAATCTTCGCCCAGGTTCAGGAAGAGCGTAACAGGGCGATGGAAACGGTTCAGGGTCTGCGTGATCAGCTTGAGGCCATGTCCGAGTACCGGCAGTTGAGCGAAGATCAGCAGCAGCAACTGGGCCAGCCGTTCGAGACCTTTCTCCGCGATAGCGAAGGTCAGCCGCTGATCGCCGTTCTGCGTGAAAGCGCAAGCCGCTTCAAAACCGTTACCTATCCTCAACTACTCAACCGGATGACAACCTTCCTTGAACCTCCCCAGCCAGCGGGCGAGTACGAGGAGACCGGCGAACACGACGACGAACAACCGGGTGTTAAGGAGCCGCCACCGGTGCAGTTTGTGTCCAGCAGCACCCTGCCGATCTGTTTCGCTAAAAGCTGTCTGAGCGATTCTCAAGATGTCGAAGAATATCTTGATGCATTCCGCAAAGTTCTGCTGCAGGAAATAGAGGCTGGTAAGCGTGTCACCATTTAATTGGCATCCGAGCCAGTTTGTTCTACGGAGTATTGAATTGCTATGAATACAGGAGCATTGAAAAGATTCGCCCAGGCCGCTCGTCGCCAGTTGCGCGAGCAGGTTGCCACCAAGCTCGAAAAGGTTATCTCCACCGACTCGGCCGAGTTACGCGAAAAGGGCAAGGCGCTGGAGGATCTGAAAAAGCTTATCGCCGACACCTCGAAGAGCGCGGTCATTGATCAGGTTGCTTATATCTGGTTCAACCGTTTCTGTGCGTTGCGCTTCATGGATGCCAACGGCTATACCCGCATCGGTGCCGTCTCACCTGCGGTGGGGAATACCCAGCCCGAGATTTTGTTGGAAGCCAAGCAGGGGGTTATTGAAGAGAGCTTGGAAGCCAACCTTGACCGACAGAAGGTCTTCGATCTGTTGAGCGGAAAATTGCCCTCCTCAGACCCGCAGCAGGAGGCCTATCTGTTGCTGCTGGTCGCGGTCTGCAACAGCTACCATGGCAGCATGCCATTTCTGTTTGAACGGATCGCTCACTTCACCGAGCTATTGATGCCGGATGACCTTCTTTCCGAAGCGTCGATTCTCACCTCTGTGCGTGAAACCCTAACCATCGACGCCTGCCAGGATGTCGAGGTCATCGGCTGGCTCTACCAGTTCTACATCTCTGAGAAGAAGGACGAGGTGTTCGATGGGCTGAATAAAAACAAGAAGATCACACCCGAGAATATTCCGGCCGCCACCCAGCTCTTCACGCCGCACTGGATCGTGCGCTATCTAGTGGAAAACTCCCTCGGCCGCCTGTGGCTGCTCAATCGCCCAAGTTCAAAGCTGATTGAGCGGATGGATTACTACATCAAACCTGAGCAGGCCGAGGCCGATTTCCTGCGCATCGGTAAGCCGGAAGAGATCAAAGTCTGCGACCCGGCATGCGGTTCGGGACACATGCTCACCTATGCCTTTGACCTGCTGTATGCCATCTACGAGGAGGAGGGCTATGAGTCCGCCGAGATCCCGACAAAGATTCTGACACACAACCTCTATGGCATCGAAATTGACGAACGCGCCGGAGAACTGGCCGCCTTTGCTTTGACCATGAAGGCCCGCGCAAAGCAGCGGCGCTTTTTTCGCAAGCCTGTGCAGCCCAATATCTGTGTGTTACGGAAGATCGAGTTTGCCGAAGGTGAACTCAAGGAGTACATGGATTTCATCGGGCGCGACCTGTTCACATCGCCACTGCAGACCACTTTACGACAGTTTGAAGAAGCCGATAACTTCGGATCTTTGATCCGTCCGGATATCACTGCCGTGGAGGGGATGCTGAAGATTCTGGAGTCGAAGGACGTCTCCGGGCATCTGTTTATAAGCATGACACACCAGAAGATGCTGCAAGCTCTGCGGCAGACCGAATACCTCTGCCCCCAATATCATGTGGTGGTTGCCAACCCGCCGTATATGGGTGGTAAAGGGATGAATGGCCGTTTAAGTGCCTGGGCCAAGAATAACTATCCGAACAGTAAATCAGACCTGTTTGCTATGTTCATTGAGCGCAATCTCGACCTAGCTAAAAAACAAGGTTCTGTTGCTATGATTACGATGCAAAGTTGGATGTTCTTGTCGTCCTTCGAGGGCCTTAGAGCACGACTTCTTAGTCAGGACACACTGTTGTCAATGGCACACCTAGGGGCAAGAGCGTTTGATAGCATCGGTGGTGAGGTGGTATCGACTACCGCTTTTGTTCTGGAAAATGCGAACAGGCTTGAATACAAGGGACGTTATTTAAGGCTGGTTGATGGTGACTCCGAAGCAGAAAAAGAAGAATCTATTCGAAACGCTATCAAAAATCCGGATTGTGGGCTGCTCTACCTCGCCTCTGCCGCTGATTTCAAGAAAATTCCTGGGAGCCCGATAGCATATTGGGTTAGCAAGAAAATTGCCTCCATTTTTTCCTCTGCTCAGTCTTTTGATGGAATTGGAAAGACGAGACGTGGACTTCAAACCGGAGATGCTGGGAGATTCATTCGCTGCTGGCATGAAGTTTCATTGGAGCGTATTGGTCGAAACCTTGAAAAAATAGAGGCGGGCAGCAGTGGTTTTAAATGGTTCTTCTTTAACTCAGGCGGTACATTTCGGAAGTGGTATGGAAACATTGGAGATGTTGTAAATTGGGGAAATGATGGTGACGAGATAAAAGCAACAGGAAAAGCAATCATCCCTAGTGAACATCTATATTTCAAAGAAGCTGTTACTTGGCCCAAAGTCAGTAGCGGCAGATGCAGTTTTAGATGGTTTCCCGATGGAATCATTCCAGGGGATGCCGGGCCGTGCTTTTATGACGAGTCAGGGCTACAGGATACGGTTTTATGTTTTTCAAATTCAAAGGTTGCGCTTTCTTTTCTTCAGTTTTTGTCGCCGACACTGAATTTCGAAGTTGGTGTTATGGCGAAGATGCCGATTTTGCAGCCTGATAGCAAAGCGACGAAGCATGCAAGTGGTGAAGCCATTAAGGTTCATCAAATTGATTGGAATGCATACGAAAACTCATGTGACTTCACGAGCCTACCGCTATTGCAGTGCGACTATCGGCAAACTACCCTGAAGGCCACTTACCTGAAGCTCCGAGCCCAATGGAAGGAGATGACGCTGGAAATGGAGCGACTGGAGGAAGATAATAACCGCATCTTCATCGAAGCCTACGGCCTGCAGGCTGAGTTGACGCCCGAGGTACCACTCAACGAAATCACCCTGACCTGCAACCCGCACTACCGTTATGGCAACGGCAAAAATGAAAAAGAGCTGGAGGCGCTGTTGCTGGCCGACACCATGCGCGAGCTGATCTCCTACGCCGTGGGCTGCATGTTCGGCCGATACACACTGGAAAAGCCGGGTCTGATCTTGGCCAACCAGGGCGAGACCATCGAGGACTATCTGAAGCGGGTACCCGAAGCGAGCTTCCCGGCGGATGACGACAACGTCATCCCCATGCTTGATGGCGACTGGTTTACTGACGACATCTCTGACCGTTTTCGCACGTTCCTGCGTATCACCTTTGGCGTGGAGCATTATGAAGACAACCTCAAGTTTGTTGAAAAAGCGCTGGGCAAAGATGTCCGCAAGTATTTTCTCAAGGATTTCTACAATGATCACATTAAGCGCTACAAGAAGCGTCCCATCTATTGGCTGTTCAGTAGCACCAAGGGGAGCTTCAATGCGCTGATCTACATGCACCGCTACCGCCCGGATACGGTCAGCGTTGTGCTTAACGACTACCTGCGCGAGTTCCGCACCAAGCTTGAATCGCGACTTGAGCACCTTCAGGGGGTCAGCATCAGCGTCTCCGCCACTCAGGGTGAAAAAACCCTGGCTCTCAAAGATATCGAAAAACTCAAAAAGATCATCGACGAACTCGAAGACTACGAGCGGGAAGTTCTTTATCCCCTGGCAACCAGACAAATCGAAATTGACCTCGATGACGGCGTTAAAGTGAATTACCCGAAATTCGATGACGCGCTGAAGAAGGTGACTGGGCTGAGCCGATACTTGAGAGATAAAATCACTTAAAAAATGTAATAAAATCTACAAATATGCTACTCTATCTCCATTAGGGGAAAATTTCTCTCAAGGAGACAAGGCATGCTCATCAATTTCACTTTAAATAATTGGCGTTCGTTCCGTCAACAGGCTGAGTTCAGCATGGTGGCCAGCCGCGAAAAGCAGCATGGTGACCGACTTGCGCGAATCGAACGCTACAAACTGCGGCTGTTACCTGTCGCCGCTATCTACGGTGGTAACGCCTCGGGAAAAACCAACTTTTTTGCCGCACTCAATTTCGCAAAAAACCTAATAGTTGATGGTACGCGACCAGACGAACTGATTCCGGTGGAGTCTTTTCGACTTGATGCCGGCGATGCAAAGAAAGCAACCTATTTTAAATTTGAACTGCTGGTTGACGAAACCATTTATGAGTACGGGTTTGCGGTTAGCCAGGAACGAGTGTTTGAAGAACGCTTGGTCGAGGTGCGACCCACAACAGAAAAAGAACTGTTTGTTCGCGAGTTGGATGAAATCAGATTTAACCCTACGCTGAATGAAGATCAATTCCTCCATTTTGCCTTCAAAGGAACGCGTGAGAACCAACTCTTTCTGACCAATGCCGTTCAGCAGAAGGTTGAGAATTTCAAGCCGGTTTATGACTGGTTCAAGAACGATCTTGTGCTGATTGCGCCGGATACGCGATTCGAACCCTTTGAACAGTTTCTCCAGGAAGACAGTCCGCTGTATGAAACGATGAACAAGTGTCTTGGTTTGCTAGACACTGGCATCGCTCAGTTGGGTGGCGAAGACGTCAGCTTTGACAACCTCGCATTGCCCGAAGAAATTCGCACCAAGTTACAAGCTTCACTGAAAGATGGGATGACATTACGGGTGATGTCGCCTTTTCATGAGCGGTATGTTTTTACTCGCAAGAAAGGCGAAATCGTCGCCCGGAAGTTGGTGACCTATCACGAAAACCGTGGTGGAGAACTGGTCAAATTTGAAATGGGACAAGAGTCTGATGGTTCCAAGCGGGTTATTGATTTACTGCCGGCCTTTCTTGAGATGTCTTCTCGAAAGTCAACACAGGTTTATGTCATTGATGAGGTCGATCGCAGCCTTCATACTCTTTTGACCCGGCAATTGCTTCAGGGCTATCTGTCTGCCTGCTCCGCCGATAGCCGTTCACAACTTCTGCTGACCACCCACGACGTACTATTAATGGATCAGGATATTCTCCGCAGAGATGAAATGTGGATTGCTGAACGCGATGCAGATGGCGGCTCATCACTCCTTTCCTTCAGTGAATATAAAGATGTGCGTAGCGACAAGGACATTCGCAAGAGTTATCTGCAGGGAAGGCTTGGCGGTGTTCCACGTCTTTTGATCTCTGGTGCGCTGGCCAACGGAGACTTGGACTTACCTGAAAAGGAGGCGGCTGTTGGCGAGGCGTAGATTCTCGCGCCCTTTAGGTGAGCGGCGTTATAAGAGGATGTTTGTTCTGGCGACCGAGGGGGCGGAGACAGAGCCCCGCTATTTCAAAATCTTTGAAGATGGTGACAAGGTAATCCATGTACAGTTGCTGAAAGGTGGACATAAAAGCTCTCCGCCTCAGGTCTTGAAACGCATGGATGCTTACCTCAGGAAAGAAGGGCTGCGCCCTGAAGATGAGGCTTGGCTGGTGGTCGATACGGACCAATGGACTGAATTACAGCTTCAGCAGTTGTATCAGTGGGGACAGACGAAGGAAAACTATGGGCTTGCCGTAAGCAACCCTCAGTTTGAATTCTGGCTTCTGCTCCATTTTGAAGATGGTAATGGTGTCCGAACATCACGGGAATGTGTGGAACGCCTCCTGAGACAAATCCCCGGTTATCAGAAGGGGGCTTTTGATGCAAAACAATTTGCTTCCGGCATTGCCAATGCCGTGGATCGCGCCCGTCGCCGTGACACCCCTCCTTGTCAGGACTGGCCGCGCGACTCCGGAACGACCGTCTACCGATTGATCGAGAGATTGACTGCATAGTGATTGATACCGAACTGGGATGATATATGAGTGAACAGATACTTCCGGCATTGAAACGGCACTTTGATCGTCATCGTATCATCTTCTGGTACGACACAAAGAAGGAACTGCGTGCCGACTTCGATGCACTGGAACTGCCGGGGATTGAAAAAGTCTTTCTCTACAATAACGAGTTCGCAGTCAAATACCGCATTCTTCGCGAGCAGCCGGAGCAGAAGTTCCTCATCTACAAGGAAGGGCCACAACCTGAGGATCTGCATAACTGGCTGTTGGATGTGCAGTTGGCTCATGGCGAATTTCGTACTGATCAAATCGGACTCTGGCTCTCTGAGCTTGAGCTTGGCCCTGAGTTCAGCGGGTTGGCTCAGGAGCATGCCGAATTTTTTCAAGCGGCCAAGCGTCGCGAATCCCTCGGCAAGAAGCTTAAAAAGGATGATACCGCCGGTTTGCTTCGCCTGAAGATGCTTGCAGTTTGTGCCGCTGCCGAGCCGCGCGTGGATGAAATCCTCGAAACCCTTTTGGCCGAGTTGGCTGACTGCAAAGAGGAAAAGATTCGTCTGATTGAGCGCTGCGGTCTGGGCCCGTTTTTGTGGGAGAAGCTCAAGCGCTTTTATGGTTATTCCCCTGAAAAGGCCACCGTCCGAGATTTTGTCATTGAGCTGTTCAAATCGTGCTACGCCATGCAGACCGACGGCGAGGCCCGGCTGTCTACCGAGGCACTGGTTTTCCTGAGGCGCTGGAAAGACAATGTCCGCCACCAGGGGAATTTCGAGACACTATCTGCAGATTGTGCCGGGATTCTGAATATTGAAAAGGATCTGCAAAAGCGGGACTACAAGCGACTGGTTGAACTCGATTATTTCGAACTGATTGACAAGAAAATCCTCAGTGACCTGGTCAAGGAAGTTTCGGCACAAGCTATTTCTGCTGGAGACTGTGCTCTGGTCGTACGTCAAAGGAGACAGAGTCACTGGTATACCGGTTTTCAGGACATCTATGGTGCTCTTGAGACCGGCGCTCAGTTTCTGAATTCACTGAACGAGATGGACCTGACGATTAATTCCCCGGCTGAAGGGGTGCAGCGCTATGCCAGGACCTGGTATCGGATTGATCAGCTCTACCGTAAATTTACTTTTCACGTGCGCAGGTCTGGTCAGTCGACCCTGCTCGGTCCGTTGGTGGACCTGATTGAAAACCATTATTCAAATTCCTATCTGCTCAAGTTGAACAACGCTTGGCAGGAGTGTATCGATAATCTGAAGGTCTGTGATGCCTCGCCGATTCCCTTGCAAAACAGCTTCTACAGCAAATGGGTTGACCCGTTTCTGAAAAAGGATCGTAAGGTCTGCGTTATTATTTCTGACGCTATGCGTTATGAAATAGGGGAGGAACTACTGGGGCTGGTGCGGCAGGAAGATCGCTATGAAGCCAATATCGAGCCAGCACTGTCGATGCTGCCAAGTTACACCCAACTGGGAATGGCCGCGCTGCTGCCGCATAAGGAATTATCCGTTGCAGAGGATGAAAGTGGGACGGTTTTTGCTGATGGCATGAGCACCCAGGGTCTGGTGAATCGAAACAAGATTCTTCAGCAGAACAATCCCGATGGTGCCAGGGCATTGAAAGCGGATGAATTTCTGAAAATGCAGCGGGATGAGTTCCGCGACATTCTGCGCTCGACGAATATCGTCTATATCTATCATGACCTTATCGACGGGACCGGGCATACGCGTGAATCCGAAGAGAGGACTTTCGAAGCAGCCCAAGAGGCTTTGCAGGAGCTGATGCGTATCATCAAGAAGCTAACGGCGGCCAATGCCAGCAACCTCTTGGTGACGGCCGATCATGGCTTCATCTACCAGAACCGTGAGATTGATGAGAGTGATTTTTCCACCGTAGCTGCTCAGGGGCAAAAAGTTCTTTACCGGGACCGCCGCTTCGTGTTGGGGCAGGGACTTCAGGACCAGCCCGGATTGACCACTTTTAAATCTGAAACCCTGCAGATCAAAGGGAAGATCGAAATTCAGATTCCCAAGTCAATCAACCGCCTGCGGCTCAAGGGCTCAGGTAGTCGCTTTGTTCACGGAGGGGCCTCATTGCAGGAGGTGGTGATTCCTGTGGTGCAGATCAATAAAAAACGCACCAGCGATATCAGCTTGGTCGGGGTCGATATTTTGCGTGGATCTTCGGAAGTGATTACTACCGGGCAACTGTCCGTAGCCTTCTATCAGGACCAGGCGGTCGGTTACAAGGTGCAGGCCCGATTGCTTCGGGCCGGAATTTATTCAAAGGCAGGCGAACTTATATCAGATCAGCATGAGTTGACCTTTGACCTGGTATCTGACAATCCACGCGAGCGGGAGCTGAGGGTTAGATTTGTGCTGTCTCGCAGCGCTGATGACCTGAATGGCCAGGAAGTCTATCTGCGGCTGGAAGAATCCGTTTCCGGAACCTCACATTTCAGTGAGTACAAATCGAGCAAATATTTGATGAGAAGATCGTTTGCTGGCGACTTCGATTTTTAACCATCTCAAGGAATAGAAGTCATGCAAAAAGTTGAGATTACAGACACCGCCGAGCTTAAGGTTCACTGCCCTTTTTGCGGTAAGGTTGCACTAAAGCCAGACGGAACAGAGGCATGTGAGCATACGTTGTTTTTGGCCGCAGATGAGGGCGGGTTTGTTTATGTCAGCCCCAGGCTTGATTTTGATGCTGACGTTGATCTGGACGAGCAAACCATGGATGAGTTTACCGATGCAATTGAGTTTCCCGATTCTGTCAAGTTTGCTATCTACCAGCCTGCTCCTAGCTTCTTCGGCGGTTACGTCGCTTTTGCACCGGTTAAATAATGTCGTAGGTGTTGCATGAGGGAGGAAACATTGTCTGAACTCGACAAAAAAATAAATGAACATTTCCCCGGTTTGGTGGTCCGTAAGGATCTGGTCAAGACTGTCAAGGGGAATGCCATTGTCCCATCCTATGTCCTCGAATACCTTCTAGGCCAGTATTGCGCCACTAGCGACGAAGCGAGTATTCAGACCGGGATTCAAACCGTTCGGGAGATCCTGCGCAAGCATTACGTCCATCGTAATGAAGCAGGGTTAGTTCGTTCTACGATTAAGGAGAAGGGGCGTCACAAGGTCATCGATAAGGTGACCGTCGATCTCAACGATTCAAAAGGGGTTTATGAGGCAACCTTCTCGAATCTCGGAATTAAAAAGGTCCTGGTTACGACCGACACCATCAAGAAACATCCGAAATTACTTGTCGGAGGTGTCTGGTGTATTTGCGATCTCGAATACGATCTGGTGGAAGAGAAGGATGCCTGCCCGTGGATCATGGCGTCGATCAAACCGATTAAGCTTTCGCATTTCGATTTCGACAGCTACTTGGAAGCTCGACAGAAATTTTCAACTGACGAGTGGATTGATCTACTGATACAGAGTATTGGTTTCAATCCTGATTTGATGGGGCGCCGCAGCAAAATGTTGCAACTTGTCCGTCTGATTCCTTTCTGCGAGCGAAATTTTAACCTGATAGAGCTTGGGCCAAAGGGGACTGGAAAGTCCCATATTTTTTCAGAATTTTCTCCACACGGAATCCTTATCTCCGGCGGTGAAGTCACAGTACCCAAACTGTTTGTCAATAACTCCAACGGTAAAATTGGTTTGGTTGGTTATTGGGATACCGTTGCGTTTGATGAGTTTGCCGGTAAGCAGAAGCGGGTAGACATGGCGTTGGTCGATATCATGAAAAATTACATGGCCAACAAGACATTCTCGCGCGGAGTTGAAACCTTGGGAGCCGAAGCCTCAATGGTCTTTGTCGGCAATACCTCCCACACTGTTCCGTATATGCTTAAACACTCAGATCTGTTCTGTGATCTCCCCGACAAATACCACGACTCTGCATTTTTGGACCGTCTGCATTTCTACATTCCTGGCTGGGAAGTTGACATTATCCGTGGAGAGATGTTCTCGGACGGCTATGGATTCGTGGTCGACTATCTTGCAGAAATTTTACGATCACTCCGTAACCACGACTATTCACAGCAGTATAAAGGTAAATTTGATCTGCTGAGCGATATCTCCACACGTGACAGGGATGGAGTACATAAAACCTTTTCGGGGCTGATGAAGGTTCTTTTCCCGAGTGGCGAAGCAAGCCCTGAAGAAATAGAGGAGATTCTGACCTTTGCGATTGAGGGCCGTAAGAGGGTCAAGGATCAGCTTTTACGGATTGATAAAACCTATACAAAGGTTCGCTTCGGCTACGAACGCGCCGGGGGGGACACGATATTTGTGAAGACCCTGGAAGAAGAAGAGTACCCTAGACATTACGGGACTGATGAAGAAAAACAAACTGAAGCCGATGCTGGCTCCGAATCAGCAACGGAGCATGCGACGGATCAAAAATCAGAAACTGATGAACCGAAAGCTCAGCATCTACAGTTTAAGGAAAATCAACGTGGGGTCTCCTATGACATGCTTTTTACTCCTTATCTGAGGGGTGCAACCCGGATAGAAATCACGGATGCCTATATTCGTCTCTTCTATCAGGTCAGAAACCTTATGGAGTTAATGGAGACGGTTGCTCGCTGTAAAGCCGAAGACGCGGAGCCTAGTGTCCACCTTGTGACGATCTCGGATGAATTTAAAGCAGAGCAGCAGCACGAAATGCTGACTCAGATCCAGAATTCGTGCGCAGCGATCGGAATACAATTCACTTGGGAGTACGACCTCAGCAACAGTATCCACGCGCGTCACATTGTGACTGACAACGGATGGAAAATATCTCTAGACCGTGGGCTGGATATTTTCCAACAGTATCAGATGAATGACACGTTTTCTTTTGGTAACAGGATGCAGGAATTCCGGACTTGCAAGGCGTTTGAGGTGACCTATTTGAGGCCATAATATGTTGATGTCATAGCGGCGCCCTCAGTTTGATCTGTAGAGGGCCTATTAACGGGAGGGGATTATGGGTGGTAATTGGCCGGAGCAGGAATGTCGTAACTGCGGACTTGATATAAGACTTGTTAAGACCAGATATGGCTGGAAACCCTATGAAATTGACGTCTTTGAGCCACATAGCTGTGGATCTGATGTCTATGATCTTCCTTCCAAAAAAATACGTCCATTATTCAACCCTGGCACAAAGAAATGAAAGAGATGGATTGCACTGACGCGTCCTATGACATTATCGATGCGAGGATGGCTGAACAGATTACATTGTTCCCCATCAGCCTGCACACGAAGTGTCAGTAAGTAGACTTGTCGCTCTGGACGGTTGAACAGCTATACAAAGAAGGCTTTCTCAGTTTCAACCCCGATAAAAAAGAATCCCTGGAGGAATGGGAGTGCGCAGAACTAGATTTTCTTGGCCCTCTTATTAATGCAGGTGTTGACGATGATTTATTGAAACATCTGTTGAAAGGGCTAGCAAAACCATACCGCTTCTTCCCGGGTTCTGTATATTACAACTGGAGTCAGCAGCGTTGGTTGTCATTACCTGTCCCTCCGGACCCCGCTGATCTTTTTTCTGAATGGATCGAATCACTTTCCGAACAGAATGATGAAGAGACGCTGCAATGGATAATTTCTCAGGCCCAAGAGCTAATCGACGTCAACACCTGAGGCTGACGTAATGGTCGAGGTCGGTGCTTGTATCAATGCCTCAGCACAGATTTGCCAATTTGATAGTGTCTCTTCTGCTGTGTCTCCGCTGACCTGTAATACGATAGGCCACTCGTCAACGAGCGCAAAACTATCAAGATCTTGGCCGCTGTAGACGATAGACGCATAGAGGCCAAAATCTTCCCTGCTTACTCAGCATCTTCCCTACGAGTAATCGTATGGACGAATATCACAAAAGCTGCTACAGTTTTTGCTACGGAATTGGGGAACCCTTGCCCTTCGCGACGAAGGCGCAATCTCTCTTTTCAACTACTTAGAAATCAAAGGCGGAAGTAGTTAGTATCCCATCTACTCCCGCCACCTACTGATACTTTTTTCTCTGTCTTTTAAGGCTGCGCCACTCCCAAGGAGGCATTGGATTTTCTCCAAACCATAAGCCTCGTTTACCTTCCCGAGCCTCCGCTTCCAGCTCTCCGATTGAAATATCGCTTGAATATTTACGGTACCACCAGGCATACCCTTCTTTTACCAGCAAGCGGTTAAGGGATTCCCCGTTTGCCAAGAAGACCTCCCCAACGGTTCTCCCGTATCGGTATACCGTCCGCACCTCGACTCGGACGATTTTCCCTGCTGTAATCGAAGACGCGAACTCCTTGGACTTTTTCCCAAAAGCTTGCCCGCGTTCCGGGCAGTCGATCTCCGCCAGTCTGACTTTCTCGGGCCGGCCCTGATGCAAGACAGAGATCGTGTCACCATCAGTGACCTTCACAACTTTTCCGGTAAAGGTCTCTCCAATACAAGGTAGGGCCAGAAACAGCAACAAGGCTGCGGCAAGGAAGGTTTTCTGAAGTTGCTTAAGTGAGAAGAGTCGCATCGCGTTACTCCCGGAAAAGTTGACAAGCTGCCAATTGCCTTCTATTTTGGGCGCCTCATATGTTTGTTGCCACATATTGCCATGCGGTGAAGTGTTATGAAAGAACCAACCTATGTTTTGAACCGGATTCTAAAAACTCGCCGCCAAGGGATTACGGCGCCTGCAAATTGTCGGCTTAATGCCATTCTCAAGCGGGATGGTCTCGAATCCCCTGACTGCGTGTATATTGAAAAGGTCGCGGTGCGCCTCGCCCAGACTTTTCACGTGCCGGTCGCCGACGGCGTCCTCACTGAGGCCGAATGGGAGCTGGCGTTCGCCAGTCTGGAAGTCGCGGCTCCGCGTATACCTCTTCCCGATCTGCTCAAAAGCCAGTTCAAGAAAACCGCCGAGAAGTATCCCGATCAGGTCGCCGCGCTCCTCGTTTTCGATCTTCTGATCGGGAACCGAGATCGTGCCAGCAACCTCAAGGCCGCCCTGAACACTCCCGGGACCAGCCTCTTTCGGGGGTTCGACCATTCTCACGTCCTGCTTAACATCGAGGACACTCCAGAAAAAAGTATCGCTGCCCTCAAAGCTCGCCAGCTCATCGTTCTCTTCCATCCGTTCTTCGGATTGGTAATGCGGGTGTTTCTCGATCTCTGGGTGGAGCGGATCTCGGCGGTCGATGACCGGCTGATTCGTGAATGCTGCGTCTTCGGCCGGAAATTCCAGAACGTCTCCTCGACCACCCAAGAGGCCCTGGCGGACGCGTTGGTGTGGCGCAAGAACACCCTTGCCGACATCGTCTCCAGTCATACGGACCAGATTGATCCGCAGCTATGATTGAACTCTGGACCGTGCAATACATCGCGGACCCGATCCGCTACGAGACGAAAAACGTCGGCGTTCTGGTGCGCAAGCCCGCAGGGGCGGATTGCAGAATGCTGGGGGCAGAAGACCCGGTGCGGATCGACCTGGAACCGTTTCGAAAGTTAGCTCGGGATGCCGGCGAGGATGCATGGGCCTACCGTGAGTGGGTCGCTTGGTTTGACGAATTGTGTCGCGCGTACGGCCGCGTCGTCGAGAGCGACGGCGACTATTTCAACGACCGGCGTAGGCATCTGGAGGAGACCAACGCGCCGTTTGTCGCCCGCTATGTGGGACCGGTGGCACCGATCAAGGGTGAAAGCTCGGATGCGTTGATACAGGATCTGTTCGAGGCGATGGTCGACCCGCCGCGCGTTAAGCCAAAAAATCCCTTTCAAAAACGCCTGGAGCGCCTGGTCGATGAGGTTGGCTTGCGAGATCTCGAAAAGTTCGAGGAGAACGTGGAGGTCGAGTTTTCGGCCATAAGAGGCCGTCCCGAAGAAACAGTGCGCCTTTCCTTTTTGGTGGACGGCAGCCCCCGCACGCTCTTTAAGGTTGTGCGCCTACGCACCAGCCGTCAGTCGCTGCTGCGCCAGGTCAACGACGCTCTCTATACCTTCCGCCTGACCGCCGATAACGGGTTCGCCGAAAAAGAACGCTGCGTCGTTCTGACCGAGGCGCCCCCGCCGGGGAAGGGCCACTATCTTGGCCGCTTGCGGGAAGTTGCTCACGTGGTAAATGTCACTTCCCCCGAGGCGGCGCGGACACTTCGCCAGATCCTGAAACCCCTCTAGCTCCCCACCTCAAGAAAAAACAGTGGGCCGTCATTGCCGCGCATTTTCCCCGACACCTCGTCGAACAGCCGAGCCCCGAAAACCTCGTAATATCCCGCAGCGGTCATGTCGCTTACGCCGAATGCCCGCTTCAGGGTTTTGGCTTGTCGCAAGCCGTTGGAGAGGGCGTTGAACATCCATGTGGCGAACAACATCGCGGCGCTGACCTGGTAGCGGTGCAGATACTGTGTGACGCTCGATTCGCTCAGGTGGCTTCCGACACGCCGGCCTGGGAACAGGTAGGGTTCGAGGTCGTGGCCTTCGCGTGCCCGTTGCTTTTCCCGTTGTTCCAGGTGGCGTTCGATCAGAGGGGTCAGGATCTCGCTCAAGGGGATCTCGACGTCACCGAAGGTCGTGGAAAAGCTCCCGTCGGGGTTATGGTGCAAGTCTGACAACCGCATCCGCAGGACGCGGCGGGCCTTCTGCGCGTAGAGCATCATGAAAAGGGCGATCAGCGCGGTGTTCACCTCCCGGTCCGGAGCGTGCGACCAGGATTCCAGCAGGTCGTGGAATTTGTCCTGACCCAGGACCAGGGCGATTTTCCTACCCTGTTTTGTAGTCGGGATTTTGAAACGTACGAACGTTTTTTCGTGCTGGTTGAGGTGCCAGATAAAATTCCTCAGCCCGTTTCGGTAGCCGGGGTGGTTGAGCAGAAACGCGTCCAAGTGCTTTTCGGAGATCTCCTGGATCGACCCGATTTCAGGCGGCAAGAACTTGAGGAACTTGACCGCGGCCTTCAGATCCTGGGTGACCGAACGCGGCGCGTAGCGCTGGAACTCTTTTTCCCAGCCTCGCGACTCGAATCGCTTGCGCCGGTTGCTTTGGGAGAGATGGAAGCGCTTCAGCACCGGATGGAACCACGCGTCTTCGGCGTCCTCCAGTATCGACTCCTGGCGTTGGAACTCCGCTTCGCGCCGCAACTCCTCGACCAGCATCTCCGGAAGATAATTTTCGCTGACCAGAAAGCCGAAGGGCAGGCTGGCGCGGCGTAGCCCGTCGAGGCCGAAGACGCGGATCAGTTCCCTGGGCCTGACCTCCTCCGGACAGGAAAAGTTTTGGTCCAGCAGGTGGAAGAATTTCACATGCCGGTCCAGGTCCACCGCGATCTTTTGCGCCTTGCCGTCAATCCGCATCCGTCTGCCGAACTCCTGGAACGCGTCGCGCAGCCACCTCTGGTTCATGATCCACAGATTATCGGAGATCTTTTTGCCGAGGCGGTCTCCCCAGTAGCAGTCGCTGCAGCGTTCCTGGCTGTGGTAGCGCCCTTGCCGGCCGCAGCGCGGGCAGGTGAAAGGCTCTTTCCTCTTCAGGCAGCCCTGGCAGAGGGGCCGCCCTTCATCGTCTTTGCCGGCCGGAGCACGGTGCTTGCCGCAACAGGCGCAGGTGGCGTGCCCTTTGCGACGGCATTTTGGGCAGACCGGTTCCTCAAACCCCAGCTTGAAGTCTCTGGCCAGATGCTGACTTCGCTGTCCACAGTTGGCGCACGCTTTCGCCGGTTTGTAATAGCGGGCACATGAAGGGCAGGCGACCCCGTTATCTAGGGTCAGCGCCGCTCGCGGCACCGGCTTGCCACAGCGCAGGCATGAGCGGTTCTTGCTGCGACAGCACTTGCAGGTGGCTGGACCGCGCCCCTGAAGCGTGCGCACGGTGCGACCGCACTCGGCGCAGGGAACCGGCTTGAATTCCCGCTTGTAGCAGGTTCCGCAATAAGCCTTTCCCTCGAAAACGGCGTGTGCCTTGGCCATGTCGCGGCCACACGCGTCGCAGCGGCTGTGACGTTTTTATTCAGCCACCCTTTGGCCCTAACGGTTTTCGGGGCCGGAAAAGGGCGCGGGGCCGGTCACCCGCGAGGTGGCGCCCTTGCGAGGCGTCTTTTTCGGTGCCGGTTTTTCGCTTTCCTCTTCGGGGTCGCCGGCCACTAGCAGGTCCTCAATGTTGCAGTTCAGAACCGTGACCAGCCCGTCCAGCACCTCGGTGTTGATCCTCTTCGGCCGCTGGCTGACGATCCGCGAGAGCTGGGTGGTCGAGATTTCGACGCCGACCTCCTGCAGCATTCGGTGCAGGTCGGTGATCCGTTTGATCCGGCGTTCCGCCATCAGGATGTGCAGTCGCCAGTCGAGGTATTTGCGTGGAGCGGTTTCTGCCATTAGGTCCTCCTAGTAGTGATGCTGCTGTCGCTGGGGGTTGTTGACACGATGGGCGATCTCGTTTTGGACCGCACGGTCACCGACGTGGGTGTAGCCTTGGGTTGTGCTGGCAAATGCGTGCCCAGCCATCCGCCGGGTCGCTTCTAGGCTTAGTCCCGTATCTTGAGCATGGCTGATCTGTGAGTGGCGCAGGCAGTGCGGGGTGAAGCCGAGGCCATCCAGCCCCGAGAGCGTCACGGCCTCCTGAAAACGGTTGTCCAGGCTGGAACGGGTCAGACGCGTACCCCGTTCGCTGAGGAACAGCGCCTTTTCGTTGGGGGCGGCGTGCTTGAGCAGTCGGGGACGGATTTCTTCTATATACCAGCACAGAGTTTCCGCCACCCATTCGTACATGATCTGGACGGTGCGGAACTTGGGTCCGGTTCCACGGCTTCCCTTACCGGTGACCCGGGTGAATCCGAACCGGCCAAGTTGCGGCAGGTCGGAATTGGGATAGAAATCCTCAAGGTCGAGGTTGCAGGCTTCCGACGCTCGCAAGCCCAGCCCGTAGACCAAGCTGAACAGCGCTTTGTCGCGCTGAAGCGGAATGAGAGCTTTGCTGGTGAACCGCCAGGCCAGGTCGATACCTTCAGCGATACCGTCGAGGAGATGTTTGACTTGCTCTTCGGTGAGGGCCGGTTTTTTGCGGGCCAGCTCGCGGTCGAGCTTGTGCTGGATCATGTTGTCCCTATGGCAGATCTGGCGCGGAGCCACGCCACACAGTTCCTTGACTTTGTTGCGCAGACCCTGGTTGTTGACAAGGTAGTCGAGAAAGATCTTCACCGCGCTCTGGTATTTGCGCTGGGTGGAGACGGCCAGTTTGCGGTTCACCCCGATCTCATTGCACCAGGCCTCGAAATCCGAATCACCCCAGTGCCACGGCGACATCTGTGAGTGGTTGATGAAGTCCCGGACCACCGCCAACTCTCCTTCGACACTCTTCTTATTGTATCGCCGGGCACCGATCCGCCGGGCTTTATAGCCTTCAATGATCTCATTTAGCAGCGCCGTATCTTCGGCGGGCAGTGTGAAGTTGCCTTCGGTGTGGGGAGCCAGTTTCAGGTGGTGGGGATGGGTCATGGGGTCTCCTTTCCGGTCGAGGGCCGCCGATCTGGAAAGTCGAGTAATCGGCAACTCTAAGTGAATCAAAAACGCATTTAGTGGGACAGAAGTGCATTTAATGAATGTGGCCGGAATTATATGACACTTCGCGCTGGTGTCAACCGTTAAATGCATTTCTTGTTTTTAGGGTGGTTCAATCGGCTGAAATGACTGTGTTTTTTGGTGCTCTAGGTACGCAAAATCTGCTGTCACTTTTGACATTTAATGCCCCTTTCCCGCATTTAACGCCCCTGACGCAAGGCGGTTTTACGCCGATACGCCTGCGAAAACAGTCGGTTACGCCCTCTGGGGCCTTCTGGGGGTATTATTAGGAAGTTTTGGGGGATTAAAAAACAGCTGGCAACTCGTCGAGAAAGAGGACCCCGTTGTGGGCCGCGACAGCATTGTCTTGCCGCTGCCCGGCGGGCCGACCATCATCACGTTGTGGCCGCCGGCCGCGGCGACCTCGAGGGCCCGCTTGACGTGCTCCTGGCCCCGGACCTCGGCGAAGTCCTCGGGCGCGGCGGCGGCCCGGGCGAAGATCTCGCCGCTGTCGACCCGGCAGGGGGCGAGTTCCCGCTCGCCGTTGAGGAAGTCGACGACCTCCCCCAGGTCACGCACCCCGTAGACGGGGAGCCCCTCGACGATGCCCCCTTCCCGGGCGTTTTCTTCGGGGAGGACGAGGCCGGCGAGGTTCCACCCCCGCGCCGCCACCGCCACCGGCAGGGCGCCGCGCACCGGCTTGACCCGCCCGTCGAGGGAGAGCTCTCCCATGAAGAGGTAGGGGCGCTCGGACTGCCCCTTGACGACCCCCGTCGCTCGAAGCAGGCCGATCGCCATCGGCAGGTCGAAGGCGGCCCCGTCCTTGCGCACGTCGGCCGGGGCGAGGTTGATGGTGATGCGCCGCGACGGGAACTCGTAGCCCGAGTTCTTGATCGCAGACTTGACCCGGTCCTTGCTCTCCTTGACCGCCCCCTCGGGCAGGCCGACGGTGGCGAACTGGGGCAGGCCCATGGCGATGTCCACCTCCACCTCGACGGGGTAGGCGTCGATCCCGATCAGGGCCCCGGATAGTACCTTGGCCAGCATGGTCCCTCCTGATAAAATTAAACCAGCCCAATCTTTACCAGACTTTCACCCCCGAAGGCAAGCCCCATCGGTTTCGGGGCACCGGGCCCATGCGTCGGTGTGCCTTGAAAGAATCGGGAATGTCGAAAAAATTTGATCCGGCGGGGCGTTCAGGGGGTCCGGGTGCGGCGGGCGTAGGCCTTCACCTGGCTGGCGAAGGTCTCGATGCGCAGCGAGCGGGAAGCGGTGAATGAGCCGTCGAAGTTGGCGTCGAGGACCGGCTTGGTAATTTCGGGGTCGTGCAGCAGGGTGGAGGCGACCTTGCCCGGCATGCAGCCGAAGGGCCCGATGTGGACCATGCCGTGCAGGGCGGGGCTGTGCTGGACCTCCCGGGCCAGGCCCCAGGAGAGGATGAGTTCCCCCTTGATGTGCTCGGTCACTTTGGGGCGGGCGGCCTCGACCGTCGCAGAAACCGGCGGGTCGGGCAGCCAGCCGGGGAGGGCTTGGAAGGGGGACTCCAGCCTGGCCAGGCGCCGGGGCAGCCAGCGGTGGCGGACCCGGTCGGCGAGGTGGCGGGGGTCGAGAAGGCGGCCGAGCCCGCGCTGCTGGCCTCCCCCGGTCCGCCACCTCCAGAGGGCGTCGTGGTTGAGGTAGCGCAGCCACTCGTTGATCGGCGCCAGGTAGGTGCGGATGCCGTGCTCCTCCAGGCGTTCGATCAGGAACTCGTTGATGAAGGGCTCGCTGCGCACGTAGATCTCCCCGAACATGCCGACGTTGGCGATCTCCCTCTCTCGGACCGGGTCCCGTTCCAGGGCCGCGAAACGCCGGGCGCACCGGTCCATGAGCGTCTCTACCGCCTTCTGCTGGGCGCGCAGGAAGCCCCAGCCGCCCCCGGGGCGCTCCAGCAGGGAGAGGAGCTCGTCCATGGCCTCGCGGTAGAGAGCGTTGGCCGTCTCCGGCTCCCGGGCCAGGGGGCGCACCGTGCGCAGGGCTTTCTGCAGGGTGTCGATGGCGCAGATCCCCTCGTATGCGAGAAGGATGCCGAGGACCGCGTCCCGGCGGTCGCGGAAGATGTCGGCGTAGTGGTTTTTCACCCCCGAGCAGAGCATGCCGGCGGGCAGGCCGAGCTCGGCGAAGACCTTCCGGTATCCGGCGTTGTACTGCCCGAAGCGGCAGGGCCCGGTTGCGAAGGGGTCGAAGAAGACGACGTCCTCCGGCCGCCTCTCGCCCTCCAGGACGAACTCTTCGCCGGGCCGGAGCTGGCAGCGCTTCTGCTGCTCGGTCAGGAACAGGAGCTTGTCGCCGAGGGTGGCCTGGTAGGGGACGCACTCCTGCCCCGAGCTGTGGCGCTTGCCGAGGGCCAGGCTCCGGGCGGTGGTGCGCGGCAGGACGACCGCATCCAGGCCCCGGGCGCGGAAGATCGCCGCCAGGGCGAAAACCGTGTCGCCCATGTGGCAGAAGGCGAGCACCTTGCCCCGGCGCAGTTGGCGGCCCGAGACCTCGACCCTCGGAGCGGCCGGTGGCGGGCAGGCCCGCGGGGAGGGGATCGTCTGCCGGTGATTGCGCCAGGCGTCGAAGAAGGCCTCGATGCGCGTGACGAGGCCGGCGTCGGCGCTGTGCTCGTCGAGTTCCAGTTCCAGGTAGGGGCGTTCCCCCATGAGATATCGGACTTCCTTGCGGATGAAGGAGTCGGGGCCGCAGCCGAAGTTGGTGATCCAGACCGGGATCAGCCCCGGGTGCTCGGCGGCGTAGCGAAAGGCCGAGAGGATCCGCTCGCCGTTCTTCCAGTACATGTCGGCCGTCCCCGGAGCGAGGGGCAGCTCTTCGAGGGGGAGCAGGTCCATCGGTACCGCCCGCGGGCCGAGGCGCTCGAGCTTGGCGAAGAGGTCGAGGCAGAGGCCGGGATCGCAGCTGTTGTAGGGGCGGCCGATGACGAGGAAGGCGGGGCGCTCCGGGCTGGCTTCGGCGAGGGCCTTCCGGCCCAGTTCCACGCTCCGGACCCGGTTCATGGTCACTTCTTCGAGGCCATTTTTCAGGGCCTTGAGCACCCGGGAGCGGGGCAGGCCGAGGCTTGCGGTGAGCTCTCCGGCGAGGGCTTCGAGGCCGCCGTCAGGGCGGCGGAAGTCGCACACCGGGGCGAGGAGTCTGACCCCGAGGGACTCCAGGTCGAAGGCCTGGCCGGCGGCGATCGGCAGGCTCTGGGTCCAGAGGCAGGCGTAGGGAATGGCCTCGGGGTTGCGCCGGGGGTAGGAGACGAGGTGGGGGATGAAGAGGATATCGGGGCGGGTGCCGGATTCAAGGAGTTCGTGCACCGCTCCGTGGGCGGCGCGGACCGGCGAGCAGTAGTCGGAAAGGGCGGTCGCGGCGCCCCGGCCGACGGTCGCCTTGGTGGTCGGGCCGGAGAGGACGACCTCGAAGCCGAGTTCGGTGAAGAGGGTGGCCCAGAGGGGGAAGTACTCGCCCCAGCTCGACATGGCCCGGGGGATTCCGACCCGGAGACCGTTGGGCTTTCGGGGGGCGAGAGGGCGGTCGAAGAGGAGGCGGTTGCGGAGTTCGAGGAGGGTGTCGCCCTTGGGGGCCCGGTCGCGGCCGAGATTCAGCTCGTCGCAGCGGTCCCCGTAAAAGATCTGGCGGAGCCTCTGCACCGGTTCGCCGCCGGTCCCGGGAACGCTCTCGGTGACCTCCACCACCTGAAGCTCGCAGCTGTTGGGGCAGGCGGTGCAGGTGCGCTCGGCGAAGCGGTAGGGTTTGGCGACGGCGTCGAGCAGCCCGCCGAAGGGGGTCCGGCAGGCCGGGTCGGCAGTTCGCAGACGGGTCAGCTCGTCCTTGGCCAGGCAGGCGGCGCCCACCGCCCCGGTGACCTCGTGGTGGGGGGTCACCCGCACCGGCCGGCCGAGGATCTTCTGGAAGGCGAGAACCACCGCCCGGTTGAATGCGGTCCCCCCCTGGAAGAAGATGTTCCCCTCCAGGGGACGTCCCTCGACGACCCGGTTGAGGTAGTTGTTGGCCACCGAGTAGGCGAGTCCCGCCACCAGGTTCTCCCGGCGTTCGCCGGCGCCTCCCAGGTTGTCCATCACCGAGTCGATGAAGACCGTGCAGCGGTCGCCCAGGTCGGCGGGGTGGGGGGCCGCGAGGGCCTGGGCGGCGAATTCCCCCTGCAGGTCGATGGCGAGCTTTTCGCACTGCTCCTCGAGGAAGGAGCCGCAGCCGGCGGCGCAGACCTTGTTCATGACGTAGTCGCGCACCCCCCCCCGGGAGTCGAGGCGGATGTACTTTGAGTCCTGGCCGCCGATCTCGAAGATGGTTCCCACCGATTCCCCGGTTCCCCGAAAGAGGCGTACCGCGCCGACGGCCTGGGCGGTGATCTCGTTGCGGACGCTGTCGGCCTGCAGGAAGTGGCCGGCGACGAAGCGGCCCGATCCGGTGGAGCCGACGCCGACGATCTCGACCCGCTCCTCGACGGCAGCGGCCCGCTCGGCGAGGCTCCCCGAGGCTCCGAGCCGAGCGGCCAGCGCCTCGGTCAGCGCCCCCAGGCACCTTTTCAGGGCCTCGATAGGCCTGCCCGCGGTGGGGCCGTAGTCCTTGGCGAGCACCTCTTCGCTCTCTTCGGCGATCAGCGCCACCTTGGTGCTCACCGAGCCGATGTCGATGCACAGGTAGGCCCGCACCCGGGGGCCGTCGGGGGGGAGGGGAGCGAGTCGTGGGGTGCCCGGTCCTTCGGTCGCCGCGTAGTCGTCGGCCAGCCGGGGCCAGACCGGGGGCCTGCTCTCTCCCCCGGGACGGTGATCGAGGTCGGCGGGGTCGAAGGGGTCCGCCTCGGCGAGCAGGGCCGCGCCGATGGCCCCGGCGGCGTAGGCGAGGTCGTGGCAGAAAATACGCTCGGCGGGGAGGTCCAGCTGGCTGGCCAGGCTCTGGCGCATGGTGGGGTTGAGGGCCAGGCCTCCCTGGAAGGAGAGGGTTCCTGTGAAATCCTTCAGGCGGCTCTGGATGACCGTCGCCTGGATGTTGCCCGCCATCGCTTCGTGGAGGCCGCCGACGATGGCTTCCATCGGCACCGCCTTTTGCTGCTGGTGGATCATGTCCGACTTGGCTAACACCGAGCAGCGCCCGGAGATGGGGACGGTGCGGCCGGAGCGGATGGCCTCCAGGCCGAGGGTCGGGAAGTGCCGGGACGGGTCCGAGGGGTCGTCGGTCTCCAGCAGCAGGCGCTTGGCCTGCACGTCGAGGAAGCTGCCGGCCCCGGCGGCGCACTCGGGGTTCATGGCGAAGTCGGTCGTGCGTCTCTCGGCGTCGATCCTGAAAAACTTGATTTCAGCGCCGCCGCCGTCGAGCACCGCGCCGACCTCCGGGTTCAACGCCCGGGCGCCGGCGGCGTGGGCCTCGACCTCCGGGACCCGGACCGTGGAGTGCCACGCGCGGTGCAGGGCTTGGCCGGTGCTCCCGGTCACCGCTACGGTCCGGACCCGGTATCGCTCCAGCAGGTAGCGCAGCAGCTCCCGGGCCACCTCGGCGTAGCGGTTATGGTGGCGCCGGTAGGGAAGGACCTCGAGCCGCTCCCGGGTAACGGCATCGATCACGGCGACCTTCACCCCCGTCGATCCTGCATCGAGTCCGATGACCGCTTCCGGTTTGTCCGCTCCCTCCATGAGCCGTGTCCCCCGCGTTGTGGCAGTAAATAATTTCGCAGTTTATCACAAAAAAGAAACAATAATACCGGTGATTTAGAAAGAGGCGATCTTCCAGAGGACTATTTTTTCCGGCACGCCCAGGAAAAATATTCAAGGACTGTTATACTGCAAAAGTTACATGTTTTTAACCACCTTTTTCCCAGGAGAGTTGCAATGAAAGATGACAACAGGATTGTCCTCGTTGCTGACGATCATGAGACTTTTGTAATGTATATATCGATTCTGCTGCGTCGCATGGGGTTCACGGTGATTCCCGCCGAGAACGGCAAGGCCGCTCTCGAGTTTCTCGACATGGTGGTCCCCGACCTGGTGCTGCTCGACATCAACATGCCGGTCATGGGCGGCCTGGAGACCCTCGATGCGATCCGCTGCCAGGAGCGCTTCGCCGATTTGCCGGTGGTCATTATCACCGCCTATTCGAAGCAGTTGACCTTCGAGGAGTGCCGCAAGCGGGGCGGCTTCGATTTCATGACCAAGCCCCTCAGTCTTCTCGATCTCAACCGGGTCGTACAGCGCTGTCTCGACCACGAACGGACCAAGGTCAGAAGGAATCTGCGCTGCTCCTTCCAGAAAAAGGTCGAACTGCGCCATGGCGAGCAAACCAGGGACTATTTCGCACTGACCCTTTCCGAGGGAGGCGTCTATCTGCGCACCATGAATCCCCTGCCGGTCGGCACCGAGGTGGACCTGACCCTGTCCCTGAAAAAAGGCCAGAGGCTTTCCGTGAAGGGGAGGGTCCTCTACCATGTGGGCATCTTCAGCGACATCTGTCGCGTCGACCCCGGCATGGCGGTGGAATTCCAGGCGCTTGAACCGAACCAGGAGGCGGCCCTCCGGGCCTGCATCCTGGAACTGCTGGCGGGGGACCTGCTCGAGGAACAGCAGGAGCAGGTCCTGACCCTGAACGGTCCGGGCAGAAGGCCGGTGGAGGCGGTCTGGGACCTGGTGGGGAAGGAAGGGGAGGAGCGGGGGCGGCCTACTCCTCCATGAGGTATTTTTCGGCCATGATGGCGGCGACGGCGCCATCGCCAACCGCCGTGGCGATCTGCTTGAGGATCTTCTTGCGGACGTCCCCGGCGGCGAAGACTCCCGGCATGGAGGTGCGGCACTCGGCGTCGGTGAGGATGTGGCCGTCCGGGTCGAGCTGAAGGATGTCGGCGAGGAACTGGGCCTTGGGGGTGACGCCGATGGCGACGAACAGACCGTGCAGTTCCAGGGAGCGCCTCTCTTCGCTGACCGTGTCCCGCACTACCGCCGCCGTCATGCCGGAGGTGTCGCCCTCGACCCGTTCGACGGACGAATTCCAGAGCACTTCGATCTTTTCGTTGGCAAAGAGCCGATCCTGGAGGATCTTGGTGGCGCGCAGTTCGCCCCGTCGGTGGATCAGGTAGACCTTGCTCGCGAAGCGGGTCAGGAAAAGGGCCTCCTCGACCGCCGTATCCCCCCCCCCGACGATAGCCACAGGCACCTCGCGGAAAAAGGCGCCGTCGCAGGTGGCGCAGTAGGAGACCCCTCGCCCGGTGAATTTCTCTTCGCCGGGAACCCCGAGCTTGCGCGGTTCGGCTCCGGTGGTGATGATGACGGCCCGGGTCCGCACCTCGCGGCCGTCGATCACCACGATCTTTTCCTTGCCCCGCTCCAGGAGGTTCTGCACCTCGCCCGTTTCAACTTCTAGGCCGAATTCCTGGCAGTGTTCCTGAAAGCGGGTCATCAGGTCGGGTCCGTCGATCCCTCCCGGAAAGCCCGGATAGTTCTCCACCTTGGTGGTCGTCATGACTTGCCCACCCATGATCATCCGCTCTACGAGCAGGGACCTGAGCTTGGCGCGCGAGGTATAAAGGCCGGCGGTGAGCCCCGCGGGGCCCCCTCCGATGATGACAACGTCGTAGACTTCCTGGTTCATGCACATCTCCAGAGTGGAATTTTCCTACAGTCCTATCAGCGACTGCGCGCTTCCCGCTGCGGGCAGGTGGGTGGGGTCTGCCCCCGCCCCCCCTTTTATCGGGTAACATTAAGTGGGAATTATATTTCGCAGAACCATACCACAGGGTCCGCAAAAAGTGAACCGGGCAGTCGAGGGGACACGCACCGGACAAGGCCCTTGCTTTCGGTCACTCCTGGGACTAAAATGCGACAGCGGAGGGCCGGGAAGGAGCGTGGAAGATGGGTGAGGCGCGACATCTGGACAGCAGTATCAGCCGTGGTTTCGCCTTCGCCATCGTCCTGACCGCGGTCACCCTCGTGACCGAACTGGTTGGCGGATTCTGGACCAATTCCCTGGCTCTGCTCTCCGACGCCGCTCACGTCTTCATGGACCTGTTCGCGCTGGTCCTCTCTCTCGTGGCGATCCGTCTGGCCACCCTGCCCGCCACAGACCGCCGCACCTACGGCTGGCACCGGGCCGAGATCTTTGCTTCCCTGATCAACGGCGGCACCCTGATACTCATCGCTTTCGGCATCCTTCACGAGGCCTGGGGTCGATTCCAGAGCCCGGAGGCGGTCAAGAGCAAGGAAATGTTCGTCATCGCCACGATCGGCCTGGTGATGAACCTGGTGGCCGCCGGCCGGCTTCACGGCCATGCCCACGACGACCTCAACGTGCGAAGTGCCTTTCTCCATGTCTTGGGGGATGCCATCGCCTCGGTGGGGGTCATCATCGGCGGCCTGATCATGCTTTTCACCGGCTGGTTCGTGATCGATGCCCTGATTTCAGCAGGCATCGCCCTGATCATCGTGTGGGGAGGGGTCCGGGTTGTCCGGGAGGCCGCCCACATTCTGCTTGAGGGAGTGCCGCCCGGGGTGGAGGTCTCCGAGGTGGTGGAGAGGATGCGCGCGGTCGAGGGGGTCAGCGACGTTCACCATCTGCACGTCTGGTCGATTTGCTCCCACATTTCAGCTCTTTCGGCGCATATCGATCTTGAGCCCGGTTACCGGTTGCGGCAGGGGGAGGTCACCGGCGTGATCGAGGAGATGCTGGAGCATGATTACCACATCACCCACACCACCCTGCAGGCCGAGTGTTCCCGCTGCATGACCGAGCCGCTGATCCAGCAGCTCGAGCACCGCCCCCGGCGTTCGAGCCTTTGTTCCCACGGTCACCGCGGGCATGACCACCATCATTGAGCAGCCTCCTCCTTCTTTGGGGGGGCCGGCTTCGGGAAAGAAGATAGACCATGAAAAGCCTGCTCCGGTTTGTTCTTTGGACGGTGCTGTTCTTCGCCCTGTTGCTGGGGGCGGATCAGCTTTTGACCCGGGTTCCCCTGAGTCCGCCCGTTCTCAATGAGGCGCAGAGGTTTTATCGGGATTTTCGCATCCGCCTGATCGGCCTGGGTTGCCGCGGTGGAGAGACTGTGGAGGGGGTCATCGAGGGGAACGCGGGGCAGGTCGGCGACTCCCCCGCGGCAACCTCGGGAGAGGGAACGCCCCGCTATTTCTACCTGGATCGGGAAGGGGCTCTGCGGTTTGTCGACGACCTGAAGGACGTTCCTCCCGAATATCGCGGTGAGGCGCAGGTGCTGGTCCGCTGAGAGTCGAAAGCTTTCCGGGGCCTTCTCCGAGCTTCGCAGGAAAACCCTTTTCGGCTTTTCTCGAGGAAGCCTAAGAAAAACCGGTCCGGAAGATCTCTGTCGGTTGTCTGAAAAAGGGAGGGACGGCCTCCGGTGTCTCAGGGCAGGGAACCGTAGATCTCGGGACGGCGGTCTTTAAAGCAGGGTATCTGAAAGCGGTAGTTGGCCATCTCCTCGAAATCGAACTGGGCGCTCAGTTCGGCGTCGGTCTCCCCGGCCTCGGCGAGCACCTCCCCCCGGGGCGAGATGAGAAGGCTCATGCCGAAGAAGTCAAGCTTGCCCTGGACGCCGCAGCAGTTGGCCGCGGCGACGAAGACCTGGTTTT
The DNA here is from genome assembly GCF_002868845.1 of Desulfuromonas sp. Classification (NCBI taxonomy): domain Bacteria; kingdom Pseudomonadati; phylum Thermodesulfobacteriota; class Desulfuromonadia; order Desulfuromonadales; family Desulfuromonadaceae; genus Desulfuromonas; species Desulfuromonas sp. The sequence goes on along the minus strand of NZ_PKUB01000041.1, from coordinate 130,800 downwards.
CGATGGCTCGGGCGCGAAGCAGGGTACGCCAGTGCTCCTGGCGGGGCTTGGGCCACTCGGCGGGGAGGCAGAGGATTTCTGCACCCTCGAGAGCCATTTTGCGGAAGAGTTCGGGAAAGCGCAGGTCGTAGCAGATAGCGACCCCGAGGCGGCCGACGGAGGTCGGCACGACCAGAGTCCGGTCGCCACCGGTGAGAAAACGATCCTCTCCCATGGTCGAGAAGAGGTGGAGTTTGCGGTAGCTTCCGGCCACCGTCCCCTGGTCGATGACATAGGCGGTGTTGTGGAGCGTGTCCCCTGCCTTTTCGGGAAGGCTGCCGACGATGACCATTCCGAGTTCGGCGGTAATCTCCTGCAGTGCGGCGATCACTCGCGGGGTTTGTTCGGCCAAAGTCGAAAGGTGTTTGTAGGCGTAGCCGCAGCTCCACATCTCCGGCAGCACGGCAAGAAGGGCGCCCTCCCCATGGACCCTGCGGATTCTGGACAGGGCCTTTGCGAGGTTGGCGTCTACGTCGCCGAGGGTGATGTTGAACTGCACGGCCGAGGCGCAAAGCTTCCGGTTCATTCCTGTCTCCCAAGTATAATAAAATAGTGTTATAAAAAATAGAGAGGATTGTTCGGCCCCTGATCAAGGGGGCATTATAGATTAGCCCGCTCTCCGGGGCAAGCCCCTTGCAACCGGCGCTTTCCCTTGACACCGCCGGGGCAGAGTGCTAGTAAATAAACTGTTTTATTCGAACGGAACACGTCTGGGGTACGGGGCCTGATGTCCGAGGGGCAGAGGGGCGTCGGGCCCTCATTACTATTTTGTTCCGGCGATTTTTTCGCCGGGCACCGGGAAAGGGCGGATTTGTGAAAAGATGTATATTGGGTCTCTTTGGCCTGTTGGTAACGGCTGTGCCGGCGGCGGCCAGCGGCGGGGCGGAAATCAACATGAGTCTCGCCTCTTCGGCCTATGGCTATCTCGGGCTGGTCCTCTTTGTCGCCGCCTACTCTCTGGTCATTTTCGAAGAGCAGCTTCACTTGCGCAAAAGCAAGCCGGTGATCCTCGCCGCCGGGATCATCTGGGTCCTTGTGGCCCTCGCCTACGCGGCCATTGGAGACACCCACACTCCCCACGACGCGATCAAGCACAACCTCATCGAGTACGCCGAGCTCTTCCTCTTCCTGCTGGCGGCGATGACCTACATCAATGCCATGGAAGAACGCAACGTCTTTCAGGCCCTGCGCTCCTGGCTCGTCTCCAGGGGATTCACCCTGCGGGTCGTCTTCTGGATCACCGGCGTGCTCTCCTTCCTCATCTCCCCCCTGGCTGACAACCTGACCACCGCCCTGCTCATGGGCGCCGTGGTGATGGCCGTCGGGGGCAGCAACAGGCGCTTCGTGATCGTCGCCTGCATCAACGTGGTCGTCGCGGCCAACGCCGGGGGCGCCTTCTCCCCCTTCGGCGACATCACCACCCTGATGGTCTGGCAGAAGGGGAAGGTGGAGTTCGTCGAGTTCTTCGCCATCTTCCTCCCCTCCCTCGTCAACTGGCTGGTGCCCGCGGTGATCATGAGCTTCGCGGTGGCCAAGGAGCGCCCCGCGGCCCTGGCCGAGGCGATCCAGATGAAGCTCGGCGCCAAGCGGATCATCGGCCTCTTCCTGTGCACCATCGTCACCGCCGTCTCTTTCCACAACTTCCTCCACCTGCCTCCGGCGACCGGCATGATGCTTGGCCTCGGCTACCTCGGCTTCTTCTCCTATTTCCTGAAAAAACGGGAAAACCGGCTCCTGAGCGGCGACCAGCCCCTCGACGTGACCGGTCACAACCCCGACGAGCATTGCGACCCTGCTCCTCACGGCGGCCATGGGCAGGCCTCCGGCTTCGACCTCTTCCGCAAGATCGCCCGCGCCGAGTGGGACACCCTCCTCTTCTTCTACGGGGTCATCCTCTGCGTCGGCGGCCTCGGCCAGTTCGGCTACCTAGCGATGGCGTCCAACTTCATGTACCTCGATCTCGGCCCGACGACCGCCAACGTCCTGGTCGGGATCCTCTCGGCGATCGTCGACAACATCCCGGTGATGTTCGCGGTGCTGACCATGGACCCCCACATGAGCCACGGCCAGTGGTTGCTGGTGACCCTGACCGCCGGGTGCGGCGGCTCCATGCTGTCGGTCGGTTCGGCCGCCGGCGTGGCCCTGATGGGGACCGCCCGGGGCATCTACACCTTCGGAAACCACCTCAAGTGGACCTGGGCTATCGCCCTCGGCTATGCGGCGAGCATCGCGGTGCACCTGTTCCTCAACGCCAAGTACTTTCACTAGTCGGCCGGCCCGGCTCGATCAAAAGAGGAGGCGGGGGGAGTCATCCCCCCGCTTTTTTCATGTCCGGACTCTACCTTCACATCCCCTTCTGCCGGCGCAAGTGCCCCTACTGCGACTTTTACTCGGTCCAGGAGAGCGACGAGGCCCTCGCCGGCTATCCCGACCTGCTGATCGGGCAACTTCAGTACGAGGAGGGCTGGGGTCCCTTCGACAGCGTCTTTTTCGGCGGCGGCACGCCGTCCCTGTTGGCCCCGGCGGATGTCGGCCGGATCCTGGCGGCCGCCGACAGGCGCTTCGGCCTGGAGGCCGGGGCGGAGGTCTCCCTGGAGGCCAACCCCGGAACCCTCTCCTTGCAGTCGCTGGCGGGCTACCGGGCCGCGGGGGTGAACCGCCTCTCCCTGGGGGTTCAGTCCCTCTCCGGAAGGCACCTGCAGCGGCTCGGACGCATCCACAGCCCGGGGGAGGCCCGCCGGGCCGTCTCCTTGGCCCGCTCCGCCGGATTCGACAACCTCTCCTGCGATCTGATGTTCGCCCTGCCCGGCCAGAGCGCCGCAGATCTGCTTCGGGACCTGGAGGAGGTACTGGCCTGGGCGCCGGAGCACCTCTCCTGCTACGGCCTGTCTATGGAGGAAGGGACCCCCTTTCACCATCAGCACCGTGCCGGAGGGTTGGACCTGCCCGACGAGGAGCGTTACGCCGAGCTTTTCTGCGCTTTGCACGAACGGCTCGCCGGGTCCGGGTACGGGCACTACGAAATCTCCAACTATGCCCTGCCGGGCCGGGAGTGCCGCCACAACCTTCGCTACTGGCAGCGGCTGCCCTACTTCGGCCTGGGAGCCGGGGCCCATTCCTTTGCGGGGCGGGGATGGGGCGAGCGCCGGGCCGTTCCTCCTGATCTTGGCGCGTATGCCGCGGCCCTAAAGCGGGGCGAGGACCCGGCTCAAACCCTGGAGCGCTTCGACCGCCGGGGGGCGATGGCCGAGACCCTCTACCTGGGTCTGCGCACCGCGTCGGGGGTCGCGGAGGCCTCCTTCCGGGCCCGTTTCGGACTCGGGGTGGCCGAGGCCTTCCCGGCGGCGGCCGAGCATCTCGGGGGGCGGCTGCGGCTGGAGGGGGGGCACTGGCGGATGGACCTTCAGGGGTGGCTTCTCTACGACCACCTGATAAGCGCTTTTCTCTAGGGACGGCGGTGATTTTTCCCGCCCCCTAAGCCTTGACAAAGGGGTAGGGCGTTGTTATTTTGTCTTCGGCTGGCACTCTAACCCCTGGAGTGCTAAACGAAATTGAAGGGCCGGGTTTTTCCGGCTTGAGTTTTTTCTGGGGGGGCGGTGACGCAGATGAGCGAAAAGCTCAACGATCGCAGTCGCAAGATCCTCGAGGCGATCATAGAGGATTATATCGACTCGGCGGAGCCGATCGGTTCCCGCACGGTCAGTCGGCGCCACCGCATCGGGCTCTCCCCGGCCACCGTCCGCAACGTCATGGCCGACCTGGAGGAGATGGGCTACATCGTCTCCCCCCACACCTCTGCGGGCCGGATTCCCACGGAAAAGGGCTACCGCTTCTACGTGGATACCCTGCTTCAGGTGCGGGAGTTGAGCGAGCAGGAGCGTTTGCGCATCGAGAGGAAGTACCGTCTCGACGGGCTCCGCATGGAGGAGCGGCTGCGCGGGGCCGGCAAGGTTCTCTCCCAAATCTCTCACTACGCGGGGATCGTCATGGCCCCCCGGCTCAACACCACGGTCTTTCGCCATATTGAGTTCATCAGCCTCTCCAGGGGCAAGGTCCTGGTCGTCTTTGTCACCCAGTCGGGGCTGGTGCAGAACAAAATCATCGAGGTCGAGGAGGAGGTCACCCCCCGCGAACTCGAGCAGATCACAAACTATTTGAACCGCACCCTTTCGGGGTTGACCATCCAGGACGCGAAGCTGCGCCTGATCGCCGAGATGGCCAAGGAGAAGGCCCTCTACGACAAGCTTCTGCAGCGCGCCCTGAAGCTCTCCCAGGAGGCCCTGAGCGACGAGATGGGCGGCCAGGTCTTCATCGAGGGCGCCTCCAATATCCTGGAGCAGCCCGAAATCGCCGACATGGGGCGGATGAAGCGCTTGTTTCGGGCCTTCGAGCAGAAGAGCCAGCTGGTGGAACTGCTCGACAAAAGCCAGCGGGCCCAGGGTGTGCAGATCTTTATCGGAAGCCAGTCCGAATACAGCGAACTGGAGGGTTTCAGCCTCATCACCTCGACCTATTCCAACTGCGGGGGGGCGATCGGCACCCTTGGGGTCATCGGGCCGAGCCGCATGTCCTACTCGCTGGTTATTCCTATTGTCGACTATACCGCCAGGCTGGTTAGCCAGGTTCTGGAACTGGACACATAAACGGGAGAAAAAAGACGTTGGCCAAGAAGAAGAAACAGCAAGAGGAAGAAAAGCCGGTTACGGTCGAAGAGCAGACGGCGGCCCGGGAGGCCGCTGAGTCCGAGGAACAGGACGCTGCGGGCGAGCCGGGCTTGGAAGAGGAGCTCGCCGCCAGCCGGGAGGAGGCCGAGAAGAACAAGGACCTCTACCTGCGGGCCCGGGCCGACCTCGAGAATTACCGCAAGCGGACCCAGCGGGACAAGGAGGAACTGGTTCGTTTCGCCAATGAGAACATGCTCCGGGAGGTCCTGCCGGTGCTCGACAACCTGGAGCGGGCCGTGGACCACGCCCGCCAGAGCGAGGGGGGCGGCGAGGGGCTCCTGGAGGGGGTGGAGATGACTCTCAGCCAGTTCCAAAAGGCCCTGGAGAAGTTCGGCGTGACCCCCTTCAGCGCCGTGGGGGAGGCCTTCGACCCTTCGCGTCATGAGGCCATGGGCCAGCTCGAGAGCAGTGAGCATCCCCCCAATACCGTTGTACAGGAACTGCAAAAGGGATGCATGTTGAACGACCGGCTGCTGCGGCCGGCCCTGGTCATGGTGGCCAAGGCGCCCGCACCGGAAAAGGGCCCCGACGCCGAATGAAAAGACGTGGGCCGGCAGTCACAATTTTTACAACCAAGAGAACAAAGGAGGATATAAATCATGGGTAAAGTCATCGGTATCGATCTCGGCACCACCAACTCGTGCGTGGCGGTCATGGAGGGGGGCGAGCCCGTCGTCATCGCCAATGCCGAAGGATCGCGCACTACCCCGTCCATGGTGGCCTTCACCGAGAGCGGCGAGCGCCTGACCGGCCAGCACGCCAAGCGTCAAGCCGTCACCAACCCGGAGAACACCCTGTTCGCCATCAAGCGCCTTATCGGCCGCAAGTACGATTCCGAGGCGGTCCGGAAGGATATCAAGATCAGCCCCTTCAAAATCATCAAGGCCGATAACGGCGATGCATGGGTCGAGGCCCGCGGCAAGGGCTACAGCCCGCCGGAGATCTCCGCCATGGTCCTGCAGAAGATGAAGCAGACCGCAGAGGACTACCTGGGCGAGGAGGTCACCGACGCCGTCGTCACGGTCCCGGCCTACTTCAACGACTCCCAGCGCCAGGCCACGAAGGACGCCGGGAAGATCTCCGGCCTCAACGTGCTGCGGATCATCAACGAGCCGACCGCCGCTTCCCTCGCTTACGGCCTGGAGAAGAAAGAGGAGGAGAAGATCGCCGTATTCGACCTCGGCGGAGGCACCTTCGACGTCTCCGTCCTGGAACTCGGCGACGGGGTGTTCGAAGTCAAGTCGACCAACGGCGACACCTTTCTCGGCGGCGAGGATTTCGACCAGCGCATCATCGACTACGTGGCCGACGAGTTCAAGAAGGAGCAGGGGATCGATCTGCGGGGCGACAAGATGGCCCTGCAGCGCCTCAAGGAGGCGTCCGAGAAGGCCAAGTGCGAACTCTCCTCGAGCATGGAGACGGACATCAACCTGCCCTTCATCACCGCCGACCAGAGCGGCCCCAAGCACATGAACATCAAGCTCAGCAGTGCCAAGCTCGAGAGCATCTGCGGCGAACTCCTGGGCAAGCTTGCCGGTCCGTGCAGGACCGCCCTCAAGGACGCCGGCCTGTCGGCTTCGGAGATCGACGAGGTGATCCTGGTCGGCGGCATGACCCGCATGCCTGCGGTGCAGGCCAAGGTCCAGGAGATCTTCGGCAAGGCCCCCAGCAAGGGGGTCAACCCCGACGAGGTGGTTGCCATCGGCGCCGCCATCCAGGGCGGCGTCCTCAAGGGCGAAGTCAAGGACGTCCTGCTTCTCGACGTCACCCCCCTCTCCTTGGGCATCGAGACCCTCGGCGGGGTGATGACCAAGCTGATCGACAAGAACACGACCATCCCGGCCAAAAAGAGCCAGACATTCTCCACCGCCGCAGACAACCAGCCCGCCGTTTCGGTCCACGTGCTGCAGGGGGAGCGGGAGATGGCCGGCGACAATAAGACCATCGGCCGCTTCGAGCTGGTGGGGATACCCCCGGCGCCCCGCGGCGTGCCTCAGGTCGAGGTGACCTTCGACATCGACGCCAACGGCATCCTCCATGTCGCCGCCAAAGATCTCGGCACCGGCAAGGAGCAGTCGATCCGCATCACCGCCTCCAGCGGTCTCTCCGACGAGGAGATCGAAAAGATGGTGAAGGACGCCGAGTCCCACGCCTCCGAGGATCAGCAGAAGCGGGAACTGATCGAGGCTCGCAACCAGGCCGACGGCCTCGTCTACACCACCGAGAAGTCCGTTTCCGAGCATGCCGACAAGATCGACGCCGAGACCAAGGAGAAGATCGAGGCGGCCCTCGCCGAGCTGAAGAAGGCCATGGAGGGGGACGACGCCGAGGAGATCAAGAAGAAGACCGAGGAGCTGGCCCAGGCCTCCCACAAACTGGCCGAGGCCATGTACGCCCAGGCCCAGGCGGCCGGCGCCGCAGGGGAGGGCGAGGCTGCCGAAGGCGAGGCCGCCCCGGCCGAGGAAGACGTCGTGGAGGCCGAGTTCGAAGAGGTGGACGAAAGCAAGAAGTATTAATATCCCCCTTTTCCAATCCTCATCATTGACAGCAGGAGCCGGGGTATCCCCGGCTCCTGTCGCTGTTCGATTCGAAGGGGTCCCGGAAGCCCGCGCGCAGAACCGATGGCGGATGGGCCCCTGAGTGCCATTTCGGCTTAGAATTGCTGTTTCCCCGATAAGGAAAGACCACGTTGTCCAAACGCGATTATTACGAGGTGCTCGGCGTCAACCGGAACGCCAGCGAGACTGAAATCAAGAAGGCCTACCGGCGCCTGGCCCTGAAGTGCCACCCCGACAAGAATCCGGGGGACAAGGAGGCCGAAGAACGCTTCAAGGAGCTTTCGGAGGCCTACGCCGTCCTTTCCGACGGCCAGAAGCGGGCCACCTTCGATAAGTTCGGCCATGCCGGCCTGGGCGGTCAGGGCGGTTTCAGCTCCGAGGGTTTCGGCTTCGGCGGCAGCCCCTTCGAGGACATCTTCGGCGACATCTTCGGGGATATCTTCGGAGGAGGGGGCGGGGGCGGCCGGCGCGGGCGGGGGCGGCGCGGGGACGACCTGCGCTACAACCTCAGCATCTCCTTCGAGGAGGCCGCTTTCGGCCTGGAGACCAAGATCCAGATCCCCCGCCACCACGCCTGCGAGCCGTGCGGGGGCTCAGGGGCGAAAGAGGGGACCAGCCCCAAGACCTGTCCCACCTGCCAGGGGGCCTGGCAGGTCCGCTATCAGCAGGGTTTCTTCTCCCTGACCCGGCCCTGTCCGGAATGCTCGGGGGAGGGGAAGATCATCGACAACCCCTGTCCCGAATGCCGGGGGGCCGGCCGGGTCCGGGGCAAGCGGTCCATGTCTCTCAAGATCCCCGCCGGGGTGGAGACCGGCAGCAGACTCAAGCTCAGCGGCGAGGGGGAGGTCGGCGCCCAGGGGGGGCCTCCGGGAGACCTCTACGTGGTGATCACTGTGAAGGAGCATCCCATCTTTCAGCGCGAGGGGCAGGACGTGATCTGCGAGATTCCCGTCTCCTTCTCCCAGGCGGCCCTCGGAGCCGACCTGGAGGTCCCCACTCTCGACGGCAAAGTGAAGATCAAGGTGCCCGCCGGGACCCAGTCCGGCAAGGTGCTGAATCTCTCCGGCAAGGGGATACCGGTTTTGCAGGGTTACGGACGGGGCGACCAGCTGGTGGTCATCCGGGTGGAGACTCCCACCCATCTGACCTCTCGGCAGAAGGACCTGCTGGAGGAGTTCGCCCGGGAGAGCGGGGAGGATGTTCACCCCATGGGAAAAAGTTTTTTCGACAAGGTCAAGGAACTTTTCGGTTAATCCGGAACGGGGCCGGGTGCCCCGGGGGAGCGGTGCGGTTATGATGAAGGCGATCGGCACGATCATCGGCGCATGTCTGCTGGTGAGCGCAGGGCTATGCCTGGTGCCGCCGGCAAGTGCCATCCAGCTCACTTTCACCGAGCAGCAGGCGCTGGTGCTCCAGAAGGCCGAGCTGCGCCAGGCCGAGGAACTCTACCGGGCCGGCAGGGCCGAAGAGGCCCTCTCCCAGCTGCGCGGCTTCGTGGTGCGCTATTTTGACTCCCCCCTCCTGCCTCCCGCTTATCTGCTCATCTCCCGCATCTTCCTCGACGGGGGCCAGCCCGACGAGGCTCTCCTTTATCTGGGACGGATTCCCCCCGAGGGGATGGTCCCCGAGGTCCGGTTGCTGGAAGGAGCGGCCCTTGTCGTCACCGGCAAGGCCGAGGCCGGGGTCGCCATTCTCGAGGGCCTCGCCGGGGCGGAGTTCACGGGAGAGGACGAAGCCCGGCGCCTTTCCGCCCTGACCGAAGGAAGAGCCCTTCTGGGCGAGCCGCTGCGGGCCCTTCTTTTCATCCACCAGAAGCTCTCCGGGGCCGATCCCGGGCAGCAGTCAAAGCTTCTGGAACAGGCTCACCTCCTGCTCCAGGATCGTGCCGGGGCCGGAGAGGTCGCCGAGGCGGCCTTCATGTTCCAGGGGACGGCCCTTGGTGCGGATGCCAATTTGCAGCTCGCGAGGCTGGCGGCGCTTCGTGGGGATGCAGTGCGGGCCCGGGAGCTGGTGCGCCCTCTCCTGCAAGGGGTTCCTTTCCCGTACCGCTCCGAAGCGGTCCAGCTCTGGGAAGAGCTTACCGGGGAGGCCTTTCTGCAGCGCGCGGTCGGCGTGCTGCTGCCCCTGTCGGGGCGTTACCGGGCCTTTGGGGAGCTGGTGCGGCGCGGCATGGACCTGGCTCTGGAGACCCATCATGGGGATCAGCCTCCGCCGCGCTTCATTTTCCGCGACACCGGCGGCGATGCCCTGCGCGGCGTCGAGGCCCTGGACGAACTGGCCAACGGCGAGCGGGTCATGGCCGCCATCGGCCCCCTCACCGGGGGCGCTGCTGCGGAGGCCGCCGTCCGCGCCCAACTCGAGGACCTTCCCCTGCTCGCCCTCTCCCAGAGGGAAGGGCTGGCCGAGGCGGGTGATGTGGTTTTCCGCAACTCCCTTACCAGCCGCCTTCAGGTCCAGACCCTGGTGCGCCATGCCATGGATGAGGGCGGGACGACCACCTTCGGCATTCTGTATCCGGAAAACAAGCTGGGGTTGGAGATTACCGACCTCTTCACCGAGGCGGTTCTGGAGCGGGGGGGGCAGGTGGTTGCCCTGGAGGGCTATCCGGCGCAGGCTACCGATTTTCGCCGCCAGATCAAGCTCCTCATGGGGCTCGATCCTGATGCCCCCGACGAGGAGGCAGAGCCAGCCAGCGAGGCGGAGATGCTGGAGGGGCTCTTCCTGCCTGACACCCCTTCGGCCCCTTTTGAGGCCCTCTTCATTCCGGACTACGCCGACCGGGTTGGCCTTATCGCTCCTCAGTTGGCGTTCTACGGCATCGAGGATCTGCTTCTGCTGGGGATCAACGGCTGGAATTCCCCCGAACTGACCCGCATCGCCGGATCCTACGTCGAGGGATCCATCTTTGTCGACGGCTTTTTCCGCTTTAGTCCTTATCCATTCGTCCGGGAGTTTGTGGATCTTTATTTCCAAAAATACGGCGAGGAGCCTTCCATTCTCGAGGCCCAGGGGTTCGATGCGGCGGGAATCCTACTCTCCCTTCTCGACCGTCCTGAGGTCATCTCCCGTGAGGACGTGCGGGCCGCACTCTCCGCCCTGCGCAACTACCCCGGCGTGACCGGGGCGACCAGCTTCGGGCCGAGCGGGGATGCGGACAAGGTCCTGTTCCTGCTCCAGGTGCAAAACGGCAACATCGTTCAGATTAATTAGAGGGGGGCGCGGCGGCTTTGCGGCGGTCGGCCGAAGATTAAACCAAAAAGCCCTGCCGCTCTTTGCCGGCAGGGCTTTTTGGTTGGTCCCCGGAGGTTTGGGGGCTATTCCCCTAGTTTCAAAAGGGCTTCCAGCAACCGCACCCGGGTCATCTCTACGCCCTTTTCCGCTGCCCGTCGCAGGGGCGTGCCGAAGATGGCCTCCAGTTCCAGGGGGCGCCCCTCCTGGCGGTCGATCATCATGCTCGGCCGATAGCGGTCCATCCCCTCGGTCAACCCCATCATGCGGGCGCAGAAGGCGTTCCCGTCGATCGGATTGCTGAGCCCCTGGGCATTGGCGGCCTCCACCACCTCCCCCATCAGGGCGAGGGCCTGTTCGCGAACCGCCGGGCTGGCCAGCAGGTCACTGGTCGTCTTTCCGGTCAGGGCGCAGAGGCCGTTGAAGGGGATGTTCCACACCAGTTTTTCCCATCGGGCTTTGACCAGGTCCGGCACCGACTGGCAGGGAATCCCTGCGGCGCTGAATGTCGCCGCAAGGCCCTCGGCCCTGGCGCTGAACTTTCCGGAGAACTCGCCGAGGCGGACGGCTCCCTCGCCCAGGTGATGGACCGTCCCCGGAGCGCCGCGGTTGGAGCAGAGAAAGGCCACTCCGCCGAGGACCCTCTCGGGGCCGAAGGCTTCGGCCAGCAGTTCCTCGTTGCCGAGACCGTTCTGCAGGGTGAGCACAGCCGTATTTTTCTGCATCAGGGGCCGGACCAGTTCTGCAAGGCGCTCGTTGTCGATGGTTTTGAGCCCCACCAGGACCAGGTCCGCCGGACCCATCTCGTCGGGGTTCCGAAAACCGAGGACCCGGGCCAGGTGGAAGTCGCCCTTCGGGGAGGTCACGGTCAGGCCTCGGGAGCAGACGGCCTCGAAGTCCCGCCGCAGCAGGAATTGGACTTCGTTTCCGGCGCGTTGGAGCATGGCTCCGTAGTAGAGTCCGAGGGCTCCGGCGCCGATGATGGCTATTCGCATGGTTTTGTCTTCCTCGCGTGAGAGCAGGTGCGGCGGCCAGGGAAGAAAATCGTAGCACAGGGGGGTCGCCGCGGCCAGGCGAAAAAGGGCCGGGCTCTCTAAGTCCTTGTTTCGCCGGACGTTGAGCATTGACGGGCATGGATTTTTGTGTTAAATTTTAAGGATGCGAAAGGGAGGAGAAATCCATGTATAAGATTGGTGACATGGCGGTTTATCCAACCCAAGGGGTCGGGGTGATCGAGGCGATCGAATCGAAGGAGTTCGCCGGCGAAAAGCACGACTTCTATGTCTTGCGCATCGTCGATGGCGACATGACGATCATGGTTCCGGTGGGTAACGCCAGACAGGTGGGAATGCGCACTCTTATCGACAAAGACGGGGTCGCTTTGGTGTACGACGTTCTTGAGGAGGAGCAGGAAAACGGTCGCAAGGTCGCCTCTTGGAGCCGCCGCCAGCGGGAGTACAACGATAAGATCAAGTCGGGCGACCTGATGGAGGTGGCCCAGGTTCTCCGCGAATTGTACCACATCAAAGAGGATAAGGAACTCTCCTACGGCGAGAAGAAGGTGCTGGAGCTGGCTCGCAAGCTCCTGGTCAAGGAGATCGCTTTTGCCGAGGGCGCAGAAGAAGAGGCGGTCATTCAGCGCGTCGAAGACATTCTCATCAACTGATCCCGCTTACCTTTCTTTTCCGGGCCGGGCGCGGCGGCGCCTGGTCTTTTCTTTTGCCATCCCCCTCCGGAGGCCCATGAGCGTTACCGTCCTGGTTCCCGCAGCTGGTATGGGACGCCGCATGGGCGCCACCGTCAACAAGCAGTACCTGGCTCTTGATGGCCGCCCCATTCTGGCCCATACCCTGGCTTTGTTCGACAGTCACCCCCAGGTTGACCATCTTTTTGTGATATCCCCCCCCGCAGAGATCGATTACTGCCGCGCCGAGGTGGTGGAGCGCTATCGCTTTGGCAAGGTGCGCGCGGTGGTCCCGGGGGGGGGCGAGCGCCAGGATTCGGTTCGCAACGGCTTGCTCGCCTGCGGGGCCGGCCCCCAGGACACGGTTCTCGTACACGACGGGGTGCGCCCCCTTTTCCCGCCGGAACTCATCCCCGTCGTGGTGGAGGCCGCCCGGCGCTGCGGGGCCTGCGTAGTGGGGGTTCCGGTAAAGGACACCATCAAGGAGGTCGTGGAGGGAAGGGTGCGGGGCACTCCCGACCGGGAGCGGCTCTGGCAGGCTCAGACGCCCCAGGCCTTTCGTTTTGACCTGATTCTCAAGGCTCACCGCAAGGCTCTGGAGGCGGGTTTTCGGGTGACCGACGACGCCGCTCTGGTGGAGCGCCTCGGTCACCCGGTGGTGATGGTCGAAGGCAGTTATCGCAACATCAAGATCACCACCCCGGAGGACCTGGCCTTGGTCCGGGCCCTGCGTGCTTTTTCGAAAGGGGAAGAACCATGATCCGCATCGGTCACGGCTATGACGTACATCGTCTGTCTCCGGAACGCAAACTGATCCTTGGCGGGGTGGATATCCCTTACGGGCTTGGCCTGCTGGGGCACTCGGACGCGGACGTGCTGCTTCACGCCGTCTGCGATGCCGGGCTGGGGGCCCTCGGGGAAGGGTATATCGGCAAGCACTTTCCGGACACCGATCCGGCCTACCGGGGCATCTCCAGCCTCAAGCTGCTCAAGGAAGTTGTGGCCCTGGCCAGGGCGAGGGGGTACACTCTGAGCAACCTGGACGTGACGGTCATTGCCCAGCGGCCCAAGCTGGCCCCCCATGTCCGGGCCATGGTCGAGAAGGTGGCGGAGGTGTGGGGCGCCGATCCCGCCCGGGTCAACATCAAGGCCACCACCACCGAGGAGCTGGGCTTCGAAGGGCGGGGCGAGGGGATTTCGGCCCATGCCGTTATTCTGCTGAGGACAATTGACATCGAGGAGGAACTGGAGGTCTGAGGCCCGCCCCGCAGGGGCCGGTCCCGCTCCAGCCGTGAACCGACCAAAAGAGGTATGCGCCATATGAGCACCAACGACACATCGTCGGCCACCAACTTTATCCGCAACATCATCGAAGACGACTTGAAGAGCGGCAAGCGCCAGGAGGTGGTTACCCGCTTTCCCCCGGAGCCGAACGGCTACCTGCATATCGGCCATGCCAAGTCGATCTGTCTGAATTTCGGCCTGGCCGCCGCTTTCGGCGGCCGCTGCCACCTGCGCTTCGACGATACCAATCCGGTCAAGGAGGAGGACGAGTACGTCCGGGCGATCAAGGAGGACCTGCGCTGGCTCGGCTTCGACTGGGGGGAGCACCTCTACTACGCCTCGGATTATTTCGAGCAGCTCTACGAATGGGCGGTCGAACTCGTTCGCAAGGGCAAGGCGTACGTCGACAGCCTTTCCGCCGAGCAGATTCGCGAGTACCGCGGGACCCTGACCGAGCCGGGCCGCAACAGCCCCTACCGGGAGAGGACGGTGGAGGAGAATCTCGACCTCCTGGAGCGCATGCGGACCGGGGATTTCCCCGACGGCGCCCATGTGCTGCGGGCCAAAATCGACATGGCCTCGCCCAACTTCAACCTGCGCGACCCGGTCATGTACCGCATCCTGCACGCCTCCCACCACCGCACCGGGGACAGGTGGTGCATCTATCCCATGTACGATTTCGCCCACGGTCAGTCCGACTCCATCGAGGGGATCACCCACTCCGTCTGCACCCTGGAGTTCGAAGACCACCGGCCCCTCTACGACTGGTTCCTGGAGCAGCTCGGGGTTCACCGCCCCCAGCAGATCGAGTTCGCCCGCCTCAATCTCTCCTACACCGTCATGAGCAAGCGCAAGCTGCTCGAGCTGGTCAGCGAGGGGCGGGTCGGCGGCTGGGACGATCCGCGCATGCCGACCCTGGTGGGGATGCGCAGGCGCGGCTTCCCCCCGGCGGCCATCCGCAACTTCTGCGAGCGCATCGGGGTCGGCAAGAGCGACAGCTGGATCGACGTCGGAACCCTGGAGGACTGCGTCCGCGAGGACCTCAACGAGCATGCCCCCCGGGCCATGGCGGTGCTGAACCCCCTCAAGGTGGTCATCGAGAACTATCCCGAGGACCAGGTCGAGGAGTTCGAGGCTCCCAACCATCCCCAGAAGCCGGAGATGGGAACCCGCACCGTTCCCTTCTCCAGGACCATCTATATTGAGCGGGACGATTTTCTGGAGGATCCCCCGAAAAAGTTCTTCCGTCTCGCCCCCGGGCGCGAGGTGCGCCTGCGCTTCGCTTACTTCGTCCGCTGCGAGGAGGTGGTCAAGGACGAGGTGGGCAACGTCGTGGAACTGCGCTGCACCTACGACCCCGCCACCCGCGGGGGCAACGCCCCGGACGGGCGCAAGGTCAAGGGGACCATCCACTGGGTTTCGGCCCGGCACGCCCTCAACGCCCAGGTGCGCCTCTACGACCGGCTCTTTCTGGGAACGAACCCCGGCGCAGGCCGCCAGGGGGGTGACTATCGGGAGGACCTGAACCCCGACTCCCTGCAGATTCTCGATTCCTGCCACTTCGAGCCGAGCCTGGCGAAAGCCGCTCCGGGAGACCGGTACCAGTTCGAAAGACTCGGCTATTTCTGTGCCGACCGCGAATCGACTTCGGCGACCCCGGTCTTCAACCGCACCGTCACCCTGCGCGACACCTGGGCCAAAATCGCCAAGTAGCAGCCGGAACGGGTCGGCCTCCCCGGGGTTGCCCGGGGCGGTGCGGACCCCCGGCGGAGACGCCCGATGGGGATCAAAGACACCTTCGAGGTGCTCATCGTCGACGAGGACCACGAGCTGTGCCGGGCCCTCTCCCAGGTCCTGGTAACGGCCGGCTACGGGGTGGAGTGTCTCTCCGCCAGTTCCAATCCCTTTTCCGCCATCCGCAAGATCGACCCCGATCTGCTCATTTTCGATGTGGCCATGCCGGAGGTCCGCGGCCTGGAGACGCTGCGCCGACTCCAGGCCCATAGGGCGACCCGAAAAATCCCGGTCATCGTTACCTCTCCCCAGGCGGAACTCGAATACGAACTGCTGGACGTCTACGACTTTCTCCCCAAGCCTCTGGACGAGCGGCGGCTTCTCGAGGATCTGGGGCGGCTGGCCAAAAGCCCGCAGGGCAGGGATCCCCAGGCTCCCTATCCCCCCCTGGGAGACGGGGAGTTTGGACGGTTCCAAGACTACCTCATCCTGCACAGCGGTCTGCACTTCGACCGGCGCAACAGCAAGATTCTGGAGCGGGGGTTGATGCGCCGCATGCGCGCGGTCGGCGCCAGGGACTACCGGGACTATTTCGCCTACCTGGAGACCTATGCCGAGAGCCGCCAGGAGCTGAAGAAGCTCCTCGGCCTGCTGACCATCGGCGAAACCTACTTTTTCCGTTATCTGGCGCACTTCAAGGCCCTGGCCGGAAGGATCCTGCCGGAAATCATCCAGCGCAAACGCTCCGAGCGGACCCTGCGCATCTGGACGGCGGGCTGCTCTACCGGCGAGGAACCCTATTCCATCGCCATGCTCCTGCTGGAGATGTTCCCCCTGTTGGCCGACTGGCAGGTGAGCATCCTCGCCACGGACATCAACCAACGCTCCATGCGCTGCGCCCGTGACGGGGTGTACGGCGAACGCTCCCTGCGGGTGACCGAGCCCCTGTTCCGGGACCGCTACTTCCAGAGGCATGGCAGCTCCTATGTTCTCGACCCCCGGGTTAGGGATATGGTCGACTTCGGCTATTTCAACCTGCAGACGGGGGATTTCCCCTCGCCTGAAAACGGCACGTCCGACATCGATATTATCTTCTGTCGCAACGTGATGATCTACTTTCGCCTGGCCACGACCCGGCACATCGTGGAGAAGTTCTCCCGCTGTCTGCGGCCGGGGGGCTATCTTTTTCTGGGTCACGCCGAAACCCTGATCAACATCTCCGAGGACTTCGACCGGGTCCAGGAGGCGGGGGGGTTTTACTACCGCCTTCCGTTGGAGGGAGCCCGGGCGGCGAAGAGTCCCTCCCGAAGGCCGAAGCCTCCCGTTCCGGTGGCGCCCCCGAAACCGCGACCGCCCCGTCCCGTCGCAAAGCCGCCTTCGCCGCCGCCTGCCTCTCCTTCGCCCAAGCCCGACCTGGACGAGGTCTTTCGTCGCGCCGAGGAGGCCTTCGACCGGGAAGAATTAAAAACGGCTTCTAAGGAATATGATATAATCCTCCGCTGCCGGCCGGCCCATCGGGGAGCCTTGATCGGCAAGGGGTTCCTCTGCGCCAACCGGGGTCGCTTCGAGGAGGCCCTGGAGTACTGCCGGCTGGCCCTGGAGGCGGATGACCTGTGCCCGGACGCCTACTTTCTGCGCGGGCTCATTCTGGAGTTTCAGGAATACCTGGAGACGGCGGTGGCCGAGTACCGCAAGGCCCTTCTGCTCGACATGGACATGGTCATGCCCCACTACAATCTCAGCAAGCTCTACCTGCGCATGGGGCGGCAAGGCGACGCCCGGCGCGAGTTGAACAACACGGTCCGTCTTCTGGAAAAGATCCCCGAGGAGGCCTTCATCCCCCATTCGGGGGGACTTTCGCGGGCGGTCTTTTTGGAGGTGTGCCGGGAGGATGTCGCCCGCCTCGGCGAGGCGGGTTCGGCCCGGTAGCGGACGGAGAAGGGGAATCTCATGGATGAGCGAAAAGGCTACGAAATCGGGCATGTGCTCCGCGAGATGCGCCAGGAGTATTGGCGCGGCATCGAAGAGGCCTCTGAGAGCAGGGTCGCCGAGACCCGGGACTATGTCGTCTTCCGCCTGGGCGGCGAACGCTACGGCCTGCCCTCGGCGGTGGCCCGGGAAGTGGTGCGGATGCCGCGCCTTGTTCCGGTGCCGCGGGTCGGCGAGTACATCCGGGGGGTCGTCAACCTGCGCGGGCAGATCGTGGCGGTCACCGACCTGCGGCCGCTGTTCGGCCTGAAAGGGCGGGAGCTTCCCGCCGGGGGGCGCCTGGTCGTGGTGGAGGCTGCAGGGTTGACCACCGCACTGCTGGTGGAGATGGTGGAGGGGATTCGAGGAATCGAGGTCGAGGCCGTCGAGCCCCCCACCGAGGGGCTTGCGGGCTTTCCCCGCGAGGCCGTGGAGGGGCAGGTGGGCGGCGAAGACGGTCTTCTGATCCTCCTGAACATGGAGCATATTCTCGCCCGGCCCGAGTTCGTGGTCGATCAGAAGGGGGAGTAGCGGGGATATATTTTCCCCTCGCGCGCGGCAGGCCCGGGCAGGGGGGCATGGATAGTGACCATATACATTCAAAGGGGGTTGGCATGTTCAGTTGGATCACGGACCGCATTTCGGTAAAGATCAGCGTCTCACTCATTGTCGTTCTGGCGCTGCTCATGGGCCTGTTCACCTACTTCTTCACAGAACGGCGCGCCGAAGCCCTCAAGGAGCTGATGCTGACCAAGGCCCGGACCATCGCGCTGGTCGGTGCCGAGAGCATGGAGACCCTCCTGGTGGACGCCATCGACAGCGGGCGATTCACCCGGGAGCAGATCTTCGATGCCGACTACCGGAAGATCACCGAGGGGGCGCTGGCCGGCTCCGACATCCCCAAATACCACACCGCCTACGACCGATTTCTGGACGAAAAGATCCTTTCCATCCAGGACACCTTGCTCGAGGAGGACAGCATGGTCTCCTTTGCAGTCCTGGTGGACCGCAACGGCTACCTGCCCACCCACAACTCCCGCTATTCCCGGGCCCTGACCGGCAACCCCGACCAGGACCGGGACTGGAACCGGACCAAGCGCATCTTCAACGACCAGACCGGCCTGGCCGCCGCCCGCTACGACGGTGGCGACGGCAACAAGATCCTGCGCCAGGTTTACACGCGCGACACCGGGGAGACCATGTGGGACATCACCGCGCCGGTCTTAGTCAAGGGCGAGCACTGGGGCGGTTTCCGGATCGGCTTCTCCATCCAGGAGACCGAGGAGACCATCGCCGAGCTGCGCAACACCGTCGGGCTGTCCATGCTTCTTCTTCTGGTGGTCGCCTCGCTGACCATCTACCTGGTGGTTTTGCGCATCACCCTGCCCCTGAAGAGGGTGACGGCGGTCGCCGAGACCATCGCCGAGGGCAATCTGGACGAGACCATCGCCATCGAGTCCAACGACGAGATCGGCAAGCTGGCCAGCGCCTTCAACAAGATGACCCAGGTCATCGTCAAGAACCTGAAGAGCGAGATCGAGAAGAGCAATCGCCTCGTTCAAAGCGTCAAGGAGGCCATCCAGCAGCTTTCCTCCAGCGCCAACGAGATCATGGCCATCTCCGCTCAGCAGGCCTCCGGGGCGACCCAGCAGGCCTCCGCCGTCCAGGAGGCCACCACCACGTCAGAAGAGATCGCGGTCACCGCAAAGCAGGTGGCGGAGAACGCCCGCCGGGTCGAGGCCCAGGCCGAGATGGCCAGCTCGGCCGGCAGCAACGGCATGCAGGCCGTGGACAACGCCATCGACGGGATGGGCCAGATGAAGACCAAGGTCCAGTCCATCGCCGAGTCGATGCTCGAACTCGGGGAGAACTCCCAGAAGATCGGAGGGATCGTCGACATCATCGACGAGATCTCCGACCAGACCAACCTGCTCGCCCTCAATGCCGCTATCGAGGCGGCCGGGGCGGGGGAGGCCGGCAAGCGCTTCTCCATCGTCGCCAACGAGGTCAAGCGCCTCGCCGAGAGGACCGTCGATGCCACCGGTCAGATCAAGGGGCTCATCGATCAGATCCAGAAGGCCACCAACTCCACCATCATGCTGACCGAGGAGGGGACCAAGGGGGCCGATGCCGCCAGCACCCTGGTGGCGCGCATTTCCGAGGAGCTCTCCAATATCACCCAGATGGTCGAGGAGACCACAAACGCCGCCCGGGAGATCAAGCTCTCCACCCAGCAGCAGACCACCGCCAGCGAGCAGATGGCCGAGACCGTCGCCGAGGTGCGCGACGTGGCCACCCAGGTCGCGGCCAGCGCCCAGGAGACGACTCAGGCCATTACCGAGCTGACCAGCCTGGCCGAGCGCCTCAAGGAGTTGGTAGAGGAAGAGGACTAGGGTGAAGACCAAGAAGTTCATGGAGATCTTCGCCCGGGAGGCGGAGGAGCACCTCCAGGTGCTGCGCCGGGGGGTTCTCGTTCTGGAACAGGAGGAGTTCTCCCGGGAACAGGTACACGAGCTGCTGCGCAGCGCCCATACCCTGAAGGGGTCGGCGCGAATGCTCGACCTGGGGGACCTTGCCCGGGTCGCCCATCAGATGGAGAGCCTGCTGAAGGACCTCGAGGAGGGCCGCCGTCCAGTTTCTCCGGAGCTGGCCGACCTGCTCCTCGTCTCCACCGACGCCCTGGAGGCCCTCGTCGCCCAGGCCCATTCGGGCGGGGAGGTGGCGGTCAACGTCGACGCGGTCCTGGAGGGGCTGGAGACGGGCGTGATGCAGAAGGTTGCGCCGCCGGCCCCGGCCGCCACCGAACCGGAGGCGCGGACGACGGGGGAGAGCGTGCGCACCAGCGTGGCCCAGCTCGACCGGATGTTCAACCTGCTCGGGGAGACCCTCATCGTCCGCCGCTCCTTCGGTGAGCGGGGTCGGCAGCTGGGGCAGCTGCTCGGACGGCTGGACGGGTTTCTCGGAGGGCTTCGCAAGGCCGAAAAATACCGTCAGCTGAAGGGCATCCTCGACGACTTTCAGCGCCTGTCCCTCGACCTGGAGGGGGATACCCTCGACCTGGGCTATCTCGCCGAGGAGCTGCACGGCGGAGCCATGCAGCTGCGCATGGTCCCCCTGGAGAGTATCACCGACGAGATGCAGCGGGCGGTTCGGGACCTGGCCAGGGACCAGGGCAAAGAGGTGGAGCTGCTGGTTCGGGGGGAGCAGGTGGAGCTCGACCGGACCATCCTCGAGGCGGCCAAGCCCATGTTCCTTCACATGTTGCGCAATGCCGTGGACCACGGCATCGAAGTCCCCGAGGATCGCGTCCTGGCCGGGAAGCCTGAGCGGGGCCGGGTGGAGCTGGCCGCCCGTTACGAGGGGGGCTTCGTGCATCTGACTCTCAAGGACGACGGGCAGGGGATCGATCCGGAGCGGATCCGCGAGGTGGCGGTGGAGCGCCGCCTGATCACCGCGGAAGAGGCCCGCGGCCTTTCCGACGAAGAGGCGGTCTACCTGATCCTGCGTCCCGGGTTCACCACCCGGACCATCATCACGGACGTGTCCGGCCGCGGCGTCGGCATGGATGTGGTCAAGACCAATATCGACCGGGTGAAGGGGAACCTGGTGATTCATTCCGCGCCCGGCGAGGGGACCGAGATGTTTCTGCAGGTGCCTCTCACCCTGGCGGTGATCGCCGGGCTCGTGGTGGAGTGCGAGGGAGAGACATTCGCAATTCCCCTGCACTACATTTCGGAGATTCTGCGCCTGTCCGAGGGGGACATCCTCACCGAGGGAGGGCGGGAGGTGGTCCGGGTGCGGGGGGCGACCCTGCCCCTTCTTTCGCTGGGGGACATTCTCGGCCTGCCCCGGCGCCAGGGGGGCGGCCTGGGAGGGACCGTGACGGTTCTCGTCCTGAGCTTTCGCGAGCAGCAGCTGGCGTGCCTGATCTCCCGCTCCGGCGGTGTCCAGGACCTCGTGGTCAAGGGGATGGGTCAGCAGCTCAAAAGCGTCGAGTTCTTCTCCGGGGCGACCATCCTGGGGGACGGCTCCCCGGCCCTGATCCTCTCCATTCCCGACCTGTTCGGGGTCGGTCTGGCCGGCAAGGGGACGCGGCTGCGCCAGGAATTCGCCGCCACCCGGGAGGAGGCCCTTCGGGGACGGGTTCTGGTGGTGGACGATTCCATCACCACCCGGACCATGGAGAAGAACATTCTGCAGACCCAGGGCTACGACGTGACCGTGGCCATCTCGGGCGAGGAGGCCCTGGCCAAGGTCGCCGGAGCCGAATTCGACCTCGTGGTGACCGATGTCGAGATGCCCGGCATCGACGGTTTCGAGCTGACCCGCAGGTTGCGGGAGCTCCAGAATTACGCCGAGGTGCCGGTGATCATAGTCACTTCGCGGGCTTCCGACGATGACCGCCGCATGGGGATCGAGGTCGGCGCTCAGGCGTACATCGTCAAGGGAAGCTTCGATCAGGGCACCCTGCTGCAGACGGTTGAGACCCTCATCGGGTGAGGGCGTAACTCTCTTGAAGAGGGTAGGAAAAATGGTCAAGGTCCTCATCGCAGACGACTCCATGCTGGTCCGCCTGGTTCTCAAGGACCTGCTCGGCCGTGACCCCGGCATCCGGGTGATCGGAGAGGCGCGCGACGGCCGCCAGGCTGTGGATGAGGCCTGCCGGCTGCGCCCGGACCTGGTCATTATGGATATCATGATGCCGGTCATGGACGGGATCGATGCGGTGGTGGAGATCATGGCCCGCTGTCCCATCCCTATCCTCGTCCTCTCTTCCAACGTCGACCCCAACGACAGCCGCAGTGCCTTCAGCGCCATCCAGCACGGGGCCCTGGATGTCATGGAAAAGCCCCGGGGGGTGGTGACCGAGGCCTTCGAGGAGATTGCCGCCCGCCTCGTCGAAAAGGTCAAAATCCTGGCCCGAATCCGGGTCATGCACCATTTCCGCAAACGGCCCGGCATGAAGGCTGCTCCCCTGCCACCCCCTCCCGGCGGGCCGAGGGACATCCTCGCCATCGGCGCCTCCACCGGCGGGCCGAGAGGGGTCATGCACCTGCTGCAAGAACTGCCCCGCCGGACCGGGGTCCGGATCCTTATCGTTCAACACATCGCACGGGGTTTTGCCGCCGGCTTTGCCGAGTGGCTCGACCGGGAGAGTCCCTTTTCCGTGCGCCTGGCCCGCGAGGGGGATGTTCTGGAGGAGGGGGCCGTCCTGGTGGCTCCCAACCACCTGCACATGGAGGTGCGCAGCGAGCGCATTGCCCTCTCGGACGGCCCCCCGGTCCACAGCTGCCGCCCCTCGGTGGACACGCTTTTTTCCTCCCTGGCCCGGGAGCAACTGGCCCCGCGGACCGTGGCGGTTCTCCTCTCCGGGATGGGCCGCGACGGCGGAGAGGGAATGGCCTCTCTGCAGCGGGGGGGCGGATACAATATCGTCCAGGATGAGGCCACGAGCACCGTCTTCGGCATGCCCAAGGCCGCCATCGACCTGGGGGCTGCCCACCAGGTCCTGCCCTTGGGCGAAATTCCCGCAGCGATCGCCGCGCGGCTGGGGGCCGGGCCCTCCGCCTGAAGTCTTTTCATGCCCCGCCAACTGTGTTATTAAAAAGGCCGTAACCGGCCACCTCCCGAAACCGCACCCCGAGGAGAACGTTTAGAGCCATGAGCCTGCGCCTTTTCAATACCCTGACCCGCCAGAAGGAAGAGTTCCGCCCCCTGCAGCCCGGCAAGGTGGGCATGTACGTGTGCGGCGTGACCGTCTACGATTACTGTCACATCGGCCATGCCCGGGCCAACATCGTCTTTGACATCATCTACCGCTACCTTCGGTATGCCGGTTACGAGGTCAACTACGTGCGCAACTACACGGACGTGGACGACAAGATTATCAACCGGGCCAACGAGCGTGGCATCGACAGCCGAGAACTCGCCGAAGAGTTCATCCGGGCCTTCGACAAGGACATGGCGGCCCTCGGCCTCGACCTGCCGACCCACCAGCCGAAGGCGACTGAGCACATCCCGGAGATCCTCGCCATCATCGAAAAGCTCATCGACAAGGGGCTGGCCTACGCCTCTGGGGGAGACGTCTACTACGCAGTGGACAGCTTCCCCGGCTACCTGAAGCTCAGCGGGCGCAACATGGAGGAGATGCAGGCCGGAGCCCGCATCGCCCCCGGGGAGCAGAAGCGCAACCCCATGGACTTCGCCCTCTGGAAGGGGGCCAAGCCCGGCGAGCCAGCCTGGGAGTCCCCCTGGGGGTCGGGGCGCCCCGGGTGGCACATCGAGTGCTCGGCCATGAGCATGAAGTACCTCGGCGCATCCTTCGATATCCACGGCGGCGGCAAGGACCTCGTCTTTCCTCACCACGAGAACGAGATCGCCCAGAGCGAGGGGGCCAACGACAAACCCTTCGTCAAGTACTGGATGCACAACGGCTTCGTCAACGTCAACCAGGAGAAGATGAGCAAGTCTTTGGGCAACTTCTTCACCATCCGAGACATCCTCCAGAAATTCGACCCCGAGATCGTGCGTTTCTTCATCCTCTCGGCCCACTACCGCTCCCCCATCGACTTCTCCGACCAGAATCTCAAGGAAGCCCGGCAGGGACTGAGCCGCTTCTACGAGGGGCTGCAGACCGCCGCCGCGGCCGTTGACGGCTGCCCGGAGGGGGAGGCGACCTCGGACGAGGGGGCCCGGCTCGAGGCGAAGTTCCGCGAGGCGATGGACGACGACTTCAACACCGCTCTGGCCATTGGTCACCTCTTCGAGGGGGTGCGCGCCATGAACCGCATCGCCGCCACCAAGAAGTTCCGCAAAAAACCGGACCTTGTCTCCGCTGTGCGCGACCTGCACGACGCCCTGCTGCGCCTCGGCGCCGTCCTCGGCATATTCCTTTCCGACCCCGCCGGGTGGCTTCAGAAGCAGAAGTTCGCCGCTCTGGAGTCCCTCGACGTCACCGCGGAGGAGATCGACGCCCTCATCGCCGAGCGCCTGCAGGCCCGCGGGGAGAAGGATTTTGCCCGCTCCGACGAAATTCGCGACGGACTGGCGGCCAGGGGGATCGAACTCCTCGACAGCCCCGGGGGGACCGACTGGAAGGTGAAATAAATATTTGCCTCCGAGACACCGAGAGAGGCAAAAACAGGGCTGGCCTGCAATGACAAGAAGGGGCGTGGAAGAAATATTCCGCGCTCCTTTTTTATCGGGTTACAATAGGTTTGATTTTCCCCCGCCTTTTCCGTGACGCGGCGCTTCAACGGGTACTTGTATGGCCAAATTCGTCCTGAAATCCGACTACCAGCCCCGCGGGGACCAGCCCCGGGCCATCGAGGAGATCGCCGCCGGCATCGAACGGGGCGACAAGCACCAGGTGCTGCTCGGGGTCACCGGCAGCGGCAAGACCTTCACCATGGCCAACGTCATCGAGGGGGTGCAGCGGCCGACCCTCGTTCTGGCCCACAACAAGACCCTCGCCGCCCAGCTCTACGGGGAGTTCAAGGAACTCTTTCCCGACAACGCGGTGGAGTACTTCGTCTCCTACTACGACTATTATCAGCCCGAGGCCTACGTCGCTGTCACCGACACCTTTATCGAAAAGGACTCCTCCATCAACGAGGAGATCGACAAGCTGCGCCACAGCGCCACCCGATCCCTCCTCTCCCGGCATGACGTGATCATCGTCGCTTCGGTCTCCTGCATCTACGGCCTCGGCTCGCCGGAGGCCTACTACGGCATGCTGGTGCAGCTCGAGGAGGGGATGGAGCTGGAACGGGACAAGCTGCTGAAGCGCCTGGTGGAAATCCAGTACGAGCGCAACGACGTCGACTTTCACCGCGGCTCCTTCCGGGTGCGGGGCGACACCGTGGAGATCTTTCCCGCCTACGAAGAGAAGCGGGCGATCCGGGTCGAGTTTTTCGGCGACGAGGTCGAGGCCCTCTCAGAGATCGACCCCCTGCGCGGTGCCGTCCTCGACCGCATCCCCCGAACCGCGATCTTCCCCGCCAGCCACTACGTGGCGACCCGTCCCACCCTCGACCGGGCCATCGGCGAGATCCAGGAGGAGCTGCGGGAGCGGATTCAGCACTTCCGCGCCCAGAACAAACTCCTCGAGGCCCAGCGCATCGAGCAGCGCACCCTCTTCGACATCGAGATGATGGAGGAGATGGGCTACTGCCAGGGCATCGAGAACTACTCCCGGTTCCTCGACGGGAGAAAACCCGGCGAGGCCCCGGCGACCCTCTTCGACTACTTCCCCGAGGACGCCCTGCTCTTTATCGACGAGAGTCACGTCTCCGTCAGCCAGGTCGGGGCCATGTATCGGGGCGACCGGTCGCGAAAATCGACCCTCGTCGAGTACGGCTTCCGTCTTCCCTCGGCTCTTGACAACCGCCCCATGACTTTCGGCGAGTTCGAGGGCAAGGGACTGCAGACCCTCTACGTCTCCGCCACCCCGGCCGACTACGAACTGGAGAAGGCAGGAGGGGTCATCGTCGAGCAGATCGTCCGCCCGACCGGGCTGGTCGACCCCCCGATCTAGGTGAGGCCGGCCTCCGAGCAGGTCGATGACCTGATTCACGAACTCCGAGCCACCGTGGAGAAGGGGGACCGGGTGCTCGTCACCACCCTGACCAAGCGCATGGCCGAGGACCTCACGGGTTACCTGGAGGAACTCGGCATCCGGGTCCGCTATCTCCACTCGGACATCAAGACCGTGGAGCGCATGGAGATCCTGCGCGACCTGCGCAAGGGGGTCTTCGACGTTCTCGTCGGGATCAACCTGCTGCGCGAGGGCCTCGACCTTCCCGAGGTCTCCCTGGTGGCGATCCTCGACGCCGACAAGGAAGGGTTCCTGCGCTCGGAGCGCTCACTCATCCAGACCTGCGGGCGCGCCGCCCGCAACGTCGACGGCCGGGTGATCATGTACGCCGACAAGGTCACGCGTTCCATGCAGAAGTGCCTCGACGAGACCGAGCGGCGCCGGAAAGTCCAGTTCGCCTACAACGCGGAGCACGGCATCACCCCCGAAACGGTGAAGAAGAGCTTGCGATCCATTCTCGAGGACATCGCCGAGAAGGATTACGTGGAGCTGCCCCTGGTGGCCGAGGGCGAGGAAGAATACCGCACCCCGGACCAGCTGAAAAAGGAGATCGTCCGGACCAAGAAGGAGATGCTGAAGGCCGCGGCAGAGCTGGAGTTCGAGAAGGCGGCCGAGCTGCGCGACAAGTTGCTGGGGCTGGAGAGGCGGGAACTGGCGATGCGCTAGGGAAGGGTTGTCTGCTCTTAAAAAATGAAGCCCCCGCTGCACATACGCAGCGGGGGCTTTTTGCATGTCTGGTGGGGGAAGGATCAGGGAATTCTTACGTTGACGGTGGTCTCGCCGTCCCCCGAGACGAAGGTGACGGTGGCGGTGTCGCCGGAGGCGACATTGGGACGGCCGAAAATGGTCACGGTCGAAACGAAAAAGCCGTTGACGTCGGTGATGCCGCCGGTGGCGGAGACATTGAACTGACTGGGAAATTCCTGCCAGGTATTGTTCAAAGTCCACCCGCCCCCGTTCTCTTCGCAGGACGTCTGGTTGCCATAGGTCGGGTCGCTGCAGGTGCCTGCCGCCTCGCAAGACTCTTGCTCGAGAAAGGCGGAATCGGAGCAGACACCATAGGTTCCCAGGCTGTCAATGGTCACGAAGGCGGAGACCGGCTCGTAGGGTACCGGGATCGTGTCGCCCCCGTCCCGCACCAGCATGGTGACTTGGCCGCTATCCGTCAGCTTGGCGGGGACCGCCTCGACGCTGAAACCGGCGATGGGCGAGAAGCAGAAGCGCCCTTCGTCGACGGTGATGGCGCTGTCGTCGCTGCTGGCGGCGACGGTGAAGACCTTGGCCGACCCTATCGGGAGGTGGCGCTCGTCGATGTTCGGGACGTTGCCGCCGCCGACGTTGATGGTGTTGATGTTGGCCGGGTAGGTGACGAAGATGTCGGCCACTCCGTCCCGGGTCAGGGTGATCCCGGTGGTCATCGTTTCCGCATTGCCCCTCTCGATCGTGCCGGAGATGTAGCCGCCGAGCAGGGACGAGCCGACGAGGAATTCCTTGTTGGTGTAGGGCCCCGAGTAGTCGTTCTGGACGGTGAGGGTGGTGCCGCTGGCCGAGGCGGCGTGGCGGCTCTTGTCCTGGGCGGGGACTCCCCGCAGGATGACCCGGTCGCCCCCCTGGATGCCCCGGCTCGTCTCGTTGCGGGTGATGGTCGCGCCGATGGTTGCGGCGCCGGCTGTCATTGTGCTGCCCGAAACGGAAGAGGCGGTCCCCTCGGCGATGACCGAGTCGATCAGCCCGAGGTTGATGGCGGTGCCGTCGGGAACGCTGTTGCCGTAGCGGTCGGTGACCATCGCCGTGCCCTGGCGCCGGTAGAAGCCCCAGCCCAGTTCGTTGACCACCGATGCGGTGATGGCGCTGGTCAGGACGATGGTGTGGGGGGGGCCGGAGGAGATGGAGACCTGGGGCAGGCTCGCAATTACCGGGTCGGTCAAGGCGTTGCCGTCGGCGTCCACCAGGACCTCCACCCGGACCTCCACGGTGCCGGGGAGGGTCCCCTACTTGAGGTTGACGGGGATCATCCCGTCCACGGTGCGCAGCTCGATGGAGCCGGCGCCGCGGGTGTCGACCACTACCCGCTCGCCCTCCGCGTCGACCCCCTCGCCGGCGAGGTATTCCCCGCCGTAAGGCCGGGTCACGAAGCTTACCCGCAGGTTGTTGAGGGTCGGATCGTCGTAGGCCTCCTCGTTGATGGGGGCGCCGGAGTCGTCCACCACTTGGATGTTGAAGGTGGTCTGCTCGACCTGGCCGACGCCGGACACGGTGATGTGGGGTTCGGAGACGCTGAAAAGGACCGAAGCCGGGTCGCCGCTGGAGGGGGCCGGGCCGGTGTCGGGGACGGTCGTTGTGTCGTCTTCGGGGACGTTGACCATGCCCGAGGCGATCTCGAAGGTCTCGTCGGCCCGCAGGTTGGTGTTCTCCCCGCCCGGCGGGGTGATGGTCACGGTGACCGTCGCGGGCTTCTCCTCTTCTCCCGGATTGCTCGCCAGGGCGAAGCTGTAGGTGCCCCCGGGGCCGGTCGTGTCGGGTACGGTGAATTCGGTCAGGCCGACGAGGGTGCCGGCGTCGGTTTCGACCTTGACCGATGTTCCGGCCGTCAGGGCGTTGCCCCAGATGTCCATGAGATCGAAGGTGAAGGTCTGGCTGTCGCCGACGGCGATCTGGAAGTTGGTCGGAAAGAGGTTGATCGGCGCCACGTCGTCGGAGATCAGGATGTTCATGCTGGTCCAGATCATGGTGTCGTCGATGCAGTTGACCACGTCGGAGCTGAAGGCCCCGTTGCCGTCGACGTCGACGTAGAACTCGCCCGCCTCGAAGCTGCCGCTGTCGTTGGCGTCGATATACGGTTCGTCCATTTCGGTGACGCAGCTGTCGGTGCCGGCCTCGTAGGCCCCGTTGCCGTTCAGGTCGAGGAAATTTCCCTTGCCGGGGGTGAAGGCGACCACACGGCACAGGCCGGGGTTGCCCTCGGGCGCCAACCCGTCGAGATCGGGGACTGTCGGGGAGGAGGTCTGCAGGGCCGCCGAGGCCACGCCGAAGTTGGTGGTGGTGGTGAAGCCGCCGCTCTGGCCGATGGTGCCGCACTCGGAGATGAAGCTGACGGGGGTGCCGTTGGGCACCACGTTGCCGAAGCGGTCCCCCAGGTAGGCGCTGAGGGTGCTCTGCAGGCCGAGGGTGACGCCGCCGGCCAGGTTGAGGGTTTCCGCCCCCATAATGATGCGGCCTGCGTCCGGGGTGCTGCTGACGATGGTCACCCGGGCCTCGGTGATGATGAGCTTGCCCTCGCTGGTGGTGATGCTTGCGGTGACGGTGACGGTGCCCGCGACGGATCCGCTCTGGAGTGCGACCATGACGTTGCCGCCGGCGGTCGTTCCCGAGTCGAAGGTGAGGCTCTCGCCGCCGCCCAGGGGCGTCCGGATGGCGAATTCGACCTCCGTGCCGTCCGGGGCCGGGTTGCCCGACTCGTCGCGCACCTGGAACTTGATCTGGGAGGTGTCCTCGATGCCGCTGCCGAAAACCCCGATGGTCCCTGGGGAGACGCTCTCGGTAAGGATGGAGGCAGCCTCGCCGACGGCGACCTCGACCGTGATGCTGTCCGTCGCGGTGTCGGCGGTTGCGGTGATGAGGACGCTGCCGCCGGTGGTGCCGGCCTGGAAGGTGGCGACCGTCTGTCCCTGGCTGGTGGTGGCGGAGGGGGTGATGTCGCCCGATGTGGCGGTGAAGGTGACGAGGGTGCCGTCGTCGACCAGGTTGCCCTCGCCGTCGAAGACGGTGGCGGTGATGGTGGCCTGGCCGCCCTGGGACAGCAGGGTGCTGGCGGGCAGGGAGCTGTTCAGCTGGATGGCGGCGGGCTCGCCGGCACCGGGTTCGTCGGTTCCCGGGTCGACCGGGACAGGGCCCGGCGTGGTGCCGGCGGGGACCAGGTTGCCGCCGGTCGCGGCACCGCTGCCGTCGCTTCCTCCGCAGCCGCCAAGGGCCAGCATGGCGGAAAGCAAAAGCGCCAGGGTCAAGGCGTAAAAGCTTCTCATCCTCGTCCTCCTAAAAGATTGCAGAAGAGTGGTGTCGAAAAAACCGTTGTGCGGGCCGCCACTTTAAAAGGCATAGGAGACCGCCGTGCCGATGGAGACGGAGCTTTTGTACTGCCCTTCCAGGTCGATGTTGAGGCCGTTGCGCAGGGGCCAGCGGATGCCCAGAACGACGCCCATGTTGTTTTCTTCCTCGAGGGTTTCCTCCCGCAGTTTTTCACTGGAGAAGCCGCTGGCGGAGAAGACGTTGCGTACATCAGTTTCGGCCATGTGGTAGAAGGGCCCGCCGTAGAGGTATGCGCCTTCGAGCTCGATCTGGAACGCCAGCCCTATGTTGAATTCCCAGAGGTTGTCGAAGAAGACCTTTTCCCGTCCCGTGATCAGGGTCCCGGTCTGGGAGTCCTGGGCCACGGCGGTGGCGCTGTCATCGTAGAGGGAGAAGTAGCTTCCCTGGAAGAAAGAGCCTATTTCCAGGGTCTTGCCGATGAAGAGGGGCCCCTTGAGGGTAACCGTTCCATAAGGCAGCAGGCTGTTATCCGAATCGCCGTTCTCCAGAACATAGGCGTTTTCCATTTGCCAGTCGGCAACTCCGCCCCGCACGGTGGCTTCCCAGTGGCGGCCCAGGCCGATCCCCATCTGCAGGTAGAGCTGGTTCTGGTTGAGCTTGATGTCGCTGAAATCCCTGGAGGCGCCCTCCCAGTCGGCGGAGACGTGGAAATAGCCGGTGCCCAGGTCGATCTGCCCTGGGGCAAGGTCGGAAGAGAGGGGACCGAACGGGCCGGCATGGCTCAATCCGGCTCCCAGGAAAAACAAGAGCAAGGTTCCGAGAAAACCCTTTTTCATAGCCGTCTCCTTAAATTAAAAAAATCATTAGACTTCGGAGTTCAATAGCACGAAAAGAGCCTTAAAGCAACAGGTTTCACCCCGGCTTGCGCCTCTCCGGCGGGGCGGATGCAGGCGGCCATGGTGCTTCTCGGAATGGGTTTGCAGGCTTTGTGCCGAAAAAGGCAAGGCAGCGGAGGGGAGGGGCAGCCCGCCAACTCCCCCGGTTTGCTCCTGTTCCAGGTGAAGTGCAGCAAATACCTGTTATTCTTTTAGTAATTGGAGAATGGGAAACCATAACAAGGACGAGGTGGGATATGAGCGAACAGGGTGGAAATGAAAAGCGCTCTCTCGAAGTGGCCGAGGCGGCCCGGGAAAGCGCGTGGCAGAGGCCGAGTTTTGTCGGTGAGCTGTTCATGGGGAGGTTGCGGGCCGACCTGATCTTTCCCTTTCCGGAGCAGGGAGAGGCGGATCGCCGGGCCGGGGACGAAATCCTCGAACGGGTGAGGGCCTTTCTGGCGGAAAAGGTCGATGCCGACCGTATCGACCGGGAGAAGGAGATTCCCCCCGAGGTGATCGAAGGCCTGCGCGAACTCGGGCTGTTCGGGATCAAGCTTCCCGAGGATTACGGCGGGCTGGGTCTCTCCCAGGTCAACTACAACCGCATCATCCAGCTGGTGGCCAGCCACTGCGCCTCCACCGCGGTCATGCTCTCGGCCCACCAGAGCATCGGGGTGCCCCAGCCCCTCAAGATGTTCGGCACCGACGAGCAGAAGGCGAAGTACCTGCCACGCCTCGCGGCGGGGGCGATGAGCGCCTTCGCCCTGACCGAGCCGGAGGTCGGCTCCGACCCCTCCAGCATGACCACGGTCGCGACCCCGGTCGAAGACGGCGCCGCCTATCTCATCAACGGCCAGAAGTTGTGGATCACCAACGGTCCGGTCGCCGAACTGCTGATCGTCATGGCCCGCACCAACGACCCGGCGGAGGAGCGCCCTGAGATCACCGCCTTTATCGTGGAAGGAAGCGCCGAGGGGCTGGGCGTGGAGCACCGCTGCGACTTCCTGGGCCTGAAGGGGGTTCAGAACGGGCTGCTCGCTTTCAAGGACGTGCGGGTGCCGAAGGAGAACATCCTGGGCGGCCCCGGCGAGGGGCTGCGCCTCGCCCTGCGCACCCTCAACACCGGGCGCCTGACCCTGCCGGCGGCCTGCGGCGGGGCCATGAAGCAGGCCATCGCCATGGCCGGCCGCTGGGCCAAGGAGCGCCGCCAGTGGGGGGCCCCCGTCGGCCACCACGAGGCGGTTGCGGCCAAGCTCGCCACCATGAGTGCCGAGACCTACGCGGTGGAGAGCCTCACCTGGCTGACCTCGTCCCTGGCCGACCGGGAGGAGACCGATATCCGTCTCGAGGCGGCGATGGCCAAGCTCTTCTGCTCCGAGGCCCTGTGGCGGACCGTGGACGCCGGGCTTCAGGTGCGCGGGGGACGCGGGTACGAAACCGCCGATTCCCTGCGAGGCCGGGGAGAGCCTGCCATGCCCATGGAGCGGCTGCTGCGCGATGCGCGGATCAACCTCATTATCGAGGGGACGAGCGAGATCATGCACCTGTTCATCGCCCGCGAGGCCCTCGACCCGCATCTGAAGATCGCCGGCGCCTCGGCGACCTCCGGCAAGGTGGATTATCAGGGGGCCGCCAAGTTCTACGGCCTCTGGTATCCGGCCCTGTGGCTGCCCCGCTTCGCCACCCCGGGAGAGGTGGTCCTGCCCCGACGGCTGGCCCGCCATCTGCGCTTCGTGGAGCGCGGCGCCCGGCGCCTGGCCCGGGATCTGTTCCACATGATGGTCCTCCACCGTCAGGGGCTGCAGAAGAGGCAGATGGTCCTGGCGAGACTGGTCGACACCGGGGCGGAGCTCTTGGCCATGAGCGCGGCTCTGGCAAAGGCCTCCTCGCCCCGGGCCCACCCCGGCGAGGAGGAGCTGGCCGACCTGTTCTGCCGCCAGAGCCGCCGGCGCGTCGGTGATCTGCACCGGGCGGTCTACTGCAACGATGACCGGTTCGCCTACCGCACCGCCCGCCAGGTTCTGGCCGGGGCCTACCCCTGGCTGAAGGAGAACATCCTGAGCACCTGGGACGACGGAGCAGGAGGACCATGAGCGGTCCCTACGACCTCGTCATCCTCGGTTCCGGAACGAGCGCCTTCGCCGGCGCCCTGCGGGGGGCGGAGATGGGCGCCCGGGTGCTGATGGTGGAGCAGAGCCACTTGGGGGGCACCTGCGTCAACTGGGGGTGCATCCCCAGCAAGACCTTGATCCACCAGGCGGAGACCTACTTCGAGCCCCGCCGCAGCGGGCCCCTCGGCCTCGACTTGAGGGCCGGCCCCCCCGACTGCCGGCGCATCATGGAGGCCAAGCGTCGCGCGGTGGAGACCCTGCGTCGGTAGAACTACCAACAGGTTCTGGATGCCAACCCCGATATCGACGTGGTTCGCGGCCACGGCCGCTTCATCTCCCCCAGGGAGCTGCGGGTGGGGGCCGAGATCCTGGTTTCCGACCGCTTCCTCATCGCTTGCGGGGGGGTGCCCCGCAACCTCCCCATCCCCGGCCTTGCCGAGGTCGGTTTTCTGACCAGTTATTCGGCCCTCCACCTGCCCTGTTTCCCCCGCTCCCTGGTCATCATCGGCGGCGGGGTGATCGCCCTGGAGATGGGGCAGATGTTCAGCCGCTTCGGAACCCGGGTGACGATTCTGGAGCGCGGGGAGCGGCCCCTCAAGGAGTTCGATTCCCGCCTCACCGGCCTGCTTCGGCAACTGGTGACCGAGGAGGGGATGACCCTGGTCTTCGGCGCCGAGACCCGGCGTGCCTATCGCGAGGGGGAGGACGCCTGCCTGGTGGCGGCGGTGGACGGGGAGGAGCGGGTGCTGCGCGCCGAGCAGATCATGGTGGCGGTCGGCACCGCTCCGGCCACCTGCGACATCGGTCTGGAGGAAGCGGGGGTGAAGGCCGATCGCTCCGGCTTTATTCTCACCGATGCCGAGTGCCGCACCAGCGCACCGGGCATCTTTGCCGCCGGGGACGTTACCGGCCCGCCCCTCATCGCCCCGGCCGGGGCTCGGGAGGCGGAGGTCGCCGTGGAGAACATGCTCGATTCCGGCGCCCACCGTCGCATCGACCACCGGTGTACGCCGATGGCGGTTTTCATCGACCCGGAACTGGCCATGGTGGGCGATTTCCCGTTTCCGAAGGAGGCCGCGCTGGTCGAAACCTATCTCGATTTGCAGAAGGTGTCCAAGGCCCACGTCATGGGGGGGCGCCGAGGGGCCATTCTGCTCTGCGCCGAGCGGGAGACGGGGAGGATCGTCGGAGTGCAGGTGCTGGCGCCGCGGGCCGCCGACGTCATTCACGAGGCGGTCCTCGCCGTGCGCCTCGGCTTGACCGTCTATGATCTGGCCGAGACCGTTCACGTCCATCCCACGATCAGCGAGGGATTGCGCCAGGCGGCCCTGGAGAACATCCGTCAGCAAGGGGGCCGAGCCGCGCCTGCCGGAAAAAAGGGTTGAAATATTTTGAAAAATTTAATATTTATGCGGAGAGGATGAGTTCGCGTTCATTTTTAATCTAGGAGGGAGCATGAAGATCGCATCGATCCGGATTTTTGTTTTGCCGTTTCTTATCTTTCTGATCTGCGGGCAGGCCCTGGCCGCAGACGGCATACGCTGGCGGGGAAGCGGCGGGTGGGGGGCGGGGTTGCCCTACGGTCGCAATTACGACCCCGCCGCCGAGCAGAGCCTGCAGGGGACCGTCATGCGTTTGGATCGCTCGGCCCCGGTTCGGGGAATGGCCGACGGCCTTCACCTGATTCTTAAGACCCGCGACGGCCAGGTTTCGGTCCACCTCGGCCCGGTCTGGTTTCTGGAACGGCAGGACTTCTCCCTCGAGGAAGGCAGCAGCGTAGAGGTGGTCGGATCCCGGGTCATCTTCGACGGCGCTTCCGTCCTTATCGCCCGCCAGGTGAAAAAGGCGGACAAGGTCTTGGTCCTGCGCGACGGGGAGGGCTTTCCCCGTTGGAGCGGGTGGCGGCGCCGCTAGGGCCCTTTCGGAAGCGTCCGGCCCGAAGGGGTCGTCCTTTGCGAATCAAGCCCCCCGGGCTGATAGCGGCTCGGGGGGCTTTTGCATTTAAAGTAGGAAGTTGGCTCAACCTAAAAGTGGATCAATTTTTAAAAAATAATTGGATATAGTTAAGGACATTGGTTGCAAAGGTAAAAACTCCTGTTAAACATAGAGTTACGACAAAAGCAAATCCAGGGTGACCTGGTGACGCAAAGCTACCTGTCCTGGTCCGCAGGAAAGAGGGGCTGCCGAAGGGAGGATTGGCGTCCGAGAAAGGCCTGGCCCGGTTTGGCGGCAGGCCTTTTTTTTCTCGAATGCAAAGATAAGATGCGTTGAGGCGCTCCCCGTTATGAATAACAGGTTGTCCCGGTTTTTATTTTTCAAGGGAGGTGCATCGCCGGCTGCCGGCAGGGAGCGGCTCGGACTTGCGATCATCTTCGCCTGCCTGGTGGTTTCGGCGGTGATTCTCGTTTTCGTTCTGAACCTTCATCGGGACACCCGGATGATGCAGTACCGGGCCGAGGGGCAGCGCCTGATGCACGTCTTCCCAAAGATTCCCATGGAGGCTCATGCCCAGGGCCTTCTGTTGCGGAGTATTCTGCAGGCCTCCTCCGGCGTGGAGCGGGATTCCAACTTCGCTTACCTGGCGGTGTTCGACGCCGAGGGACACCTGCGCGACGAGGTCATCCGCCCGGGGGTGCTGGTCCCCGCCTTCGCCTTTTCCCGAGATCCGTCCACCTGGTACTCGGAGCGAGTCACGCAGGGCAGCGAAGGCGGACCGGAGATTCTCGAGTTCAGCGCCCCCCTGTTTAACGAGGGGGAGTTGGCCGGGCTCATTCGGCTCGGTTTTCTCGTTCCGGGCTTCGGCCTTGGCGGTGCGGGTTGGGACATCCTTCCCCTGCTGGCCCTCCCGGTCCTTTTGCTCGGGGCCTTTTTCTACTATCTGTTCAAGCGCGAGACTCGCCCCATCGAGGAACTGAACACCCAGTTGCAGCAACTCCTGGAGGGAAGCAGCCCGGTCAAGCGCGTCAGCATCAAGAAGTCCGGGACCATGCAGGAGGTGCTGGGGCGCCTGAATATCCTGCTCGAACATGACGGGACGCGCATCCGAGAGCTGGAGCAGAAGCAGATGAGCCAACTCACCGCGGACCGGGTGCTGCTGTACAAAAAAGAGAGCCTTGAGGCGATCCTGGAAGTACTTCCCGAAGGGGTGCTGGTGGTCGATGGCACCCTGGCGGCGACATTCGCCAACCGCAGGTTTGAAACGCTCCTCGGATGCGGCCGCAGGGACGTGCTCGGCCGGGGCTACAGCGAATGGTGCACGGACCCCGCCCTGTCTGCTTTTTTCGCCGGGCTGAAGGGCTCCCGGGGAGGGCTGCACAGGGCCAAGCTCGACTACCAGCCGCAGCAGCTGCCCGACCGGACCGTGGCGGTCCACGCCTTTCCCCTCGTCTCCCGGGGGGCCGAGGGCATCAGCCTCGGCACCCTGGTGGTGTTCCGGGATGTCACCTCCGAGGTCCTTGCCAAAAAGGCCCGCAGCGAGTTCGTGACCCACCTGGCCCACGAGATCAAGTCTCCCCTCAACGTGATGCGCATGTACAGCGAACTGCTGCTGGACAACAAGGGAGAGAAAGAGTTCAGCATCGAGGCGGTGAACACCATTTACGACGAGGTCGAGCGCCTCAGCACCCTGATAAACAGCCTGCTCAGCATCTCCAAGATCGAGATGGGAAGCCTCTCCCTGGAGCGTCAGCGGATCAAGCTCCTCGACCTGCTGCGCGACACCTTTCAGGCCGCGAGCAGAAACGGGCGGGGGGCCGACCTGCGTCTTCACATCGACCTGCCCCACGAAATGAGCCATGTGGCCATCGACAAAGACCTCTTCAGGATCGCTCTCAACAACCTGCTGACCAACGCCATCAAGTACAACCGGCCCGGCGGCAGCGTGACTCTCGCGGCAGAGGAGACCGAGGGTTTTATTACTATCCGGGTGCGGGATACCGGCGTCGGCATCGCGGCCGAGGACCGGGAGCGGATCTTTGACAAGTTCTTCCGCTCTTCCCGGGAGGAGATCCGCGACCTGCCCGGCCACGGTCTGGGTCTGCCCCTGGCCAGAAGCATCGTCGAGCTGCATCAGGGGCGGCTCTCGGTGGAAAGCGAGCCCGGCAAGGGGACTGAATTCACCATCGCCCTGAACAAGGGGCGCGGTCTGATCATGGAGGCCATCTGAGACATGAAACGCATTCTCATCGTCGATGACGAGCCCCATGTGCTGAGGGTCCTGAGATACGCTCTGGAGCGGGAGGGCTACCGGATCGAAACCGCCCGCGACGGGGCGGCGGCGCTGAAGCGAATCGCCGAGGCTCCCCCCGACACCATGATCACCGACCTGATGATGCCGGGAATGACCGGCCGGCAGCTCTGCCAGGAACTGCACCGCATTGACCCACGGCGCTCCTTTCCGATCTGGGTGATGACCTCCCGGGCGGAGCGTTCCGACCGGGAATGGATGGACGCCATCCCGAACCTGGAGTTCATGGAGAAGCCGGTCAGCCCCCGGTTCCTCCTCAGCAAACTGGAAGCTGTCCATGGCTGATACGGTTCTCAGGGATCTCGATTTTAGCGCCTGCGGGCGCCTCTTCTCCTCCCTGGTCGGAGACGGCCACGCTCTGGCGGTCTGCGACCGGGAGGGGGGGCCGCTCTGGGCGGGGGACCCTCCCGGTTCGGAGCGCCTGGAGGCTGCTCTGAAACGCTTCGGCCAGGAGCGGGGCTTTGCTGCCTCGGAGGGGAACATCGGCCGTCTCGAACTCGGAAGCGAGGGCACGCTGCTGGTTCATCCCATCGCATCCGAGGGCGAAGCGGCCCTCGGATGGCTGGCCGCCCTCGCTGAGGAGCCTGACTTGGCCGAAGAGCGGGCAGGTCGGCTTCGAGAGGCGTTGGGGCAGCTCGCGTCCGGCCTGGAAAGGGAGTGCCAGCTCAACATGGAGCTTGACGGGATGGCTGGGGAACTGGCCGAACGCTACGAGGAACTCAACCTCGTTTACGGCCTGTCCGGAATCGCCAAGGACTACGGCCAGGGCGAAGAGCTCTTCAAGCCCCTGCTGAAGTTGTGCACCCAGTTCCTGCGGGTCGATTTGGCCGTCTTTCTGCGCTCCGAAAAGGAATTGACCTTTCATGCCGGCGACCCCAAGCGGCCCCTCTCCGACATCGACCTGGTCCTCGCCCGCCTGCAGGGGGAGGTTTACCACTTCGTCGCCAGCGGGCGGGAGACCGCGATCATCAATCGACCCGACGATCCCAAGCGCGCTTACCTCTATTCGGATTCCAGCCACAAGATCCTGGCCACCCCGATCCTGGTCAAGCAGAAGGTTCAGGCGATCCTGGTGCTGATCCGCGCCGACGACCGCCCCGATTTCTCCAACAGCGACCGCAACCTGGTGGAGGTGCTGGCCGACCAGGCCGGCATCCTGATCCGGGACATGGACATTTTCCAGGAGATGAAGCTCTTCACCGAGCAGATGGTCTTGGCCCTGATCGAGGCCGTTGACGCCAAGGACCCCTATACTCGGGGACACTCGGAGCGGGTCAACCTCTATGCCATGGAGATAGGGCGCGAGATCGGTTTGGCCGGGGAGGACCTTCAGATTCTCTACTGGTCGTCCCTCCTTCACGATCTGGGCAAGGTCGGCATCCCCGACCGGGTCCTCTCCAAGCCCCAGGAGCTCGACCGGGACGAGAACTTTCTCATCCGGGGCCATGCTGAGAGGGGTTTCGAGATCCTCAACCACGTGATGCGGCTGCACTACGCTCTGCCCGGCATCCGCTACCACCACGAGCGCTTCGACGGCAGCGGCTACCCCTACGGTCTCAAGGGAAAGGCCATCCCCCTCCAGGCCCGGATCATCGCCGTCGCCGATACCTACGACGCCATGACCAGCTCCCGCGCCTACCGACCGGCACGCTCTCACGAAGAGGCCATGGCCGAAATGGAGCGGGTCTCCGGTTCCCAGCTCGACATGGACATCGTCGCCGTGTGGTTCGAGTTGGTGCGAAGCCGCCCGGAGATTATCAGCACCCTGAACCCCGTCGACAAGGTGGCCCAATGAACGGAATGCTGCAGACCCGGGTCGGGATGACCACCTACCTGACCCCGGCGGGGGCGATCGGGGAGGCGGGGGAGATGGCGGCTCTGAAACAGGCCGTGGAGGAGCACCTGCGCCTTCACCAGGGCAACCTGGTTCTCGACCTGGGGCGGACCCCGTCGGTCCAAAGCGCAGCCCTGGAATCCCTGCTCGACATCCACGACGAACTGGCCCGGGCCGGAGGCTCCCTCCAGGTGACCAACGCCAACGCCCTGCTCCGGGACATCTTCCTGGTGAGCGGCTTCAGCGACTACGTCGAGGTGAGCGACTAAGGCCGGCAGCGGCCGAGGACTTTTTGATGGGTATTGCCAGGGGAATTCCAAAACGCCTGGGCGAGCTTCTCCTCCAGAAGGGTTTGGTCAATGAGGACCAGGTCGCTCAGGCCGTGCGCCTGCAGACCGAGTCCAGCAAGCGGATGGGGCAGATCCTCATCGAGCGGGGCTGGGTCGCCGAGGCCGACCTGCTGCGCCTGCTCAGCGAGCAGTTCGCCCTGCCCTTCATCGCCCTGCGCCCCGGCATGTTCGACCCCGTGGCGGTGGGGCTCCTCAACAAGGAGACCGCCCGCCGCCTCGAAGTGCTCCCCTTGTTCCGGGTGCGGGGGGTCCTTTCGGTCGCCACCGGGGACCCCCAGGCGATCCCCAAGTTCGACGAGGTCGAGGCCCGCACCGGGCTCAAGGTGCGGCCGGTGCTGGCCCGGTCCGGGGAGATCCGCAAGAGCATCGAGGAGGCCTACGCCGGCAGCGGCACCATCAGCGACTACGTGGAGGACGTGGAGGAGGATTTCGAGCTGGTCGACAGCCAGCTCCTGAAGGACTACGCGGCCATCGACG
This sequence comes from Desulfuromonas sp., assembly GCF_002868845.1. Taxonomy (NCBI): domain Bacteria; kingdom Pseudomonadati; phylum Thermodesulfobacteriota; class Desulfuromonadia; order Desulfuromonadales; family Desulfuromonadaceae; genus Desulfuromonas; species Desulfuromonas sp. The sequence goes on along the minus strand of NZ_PKUB01000041.1, from coordinate 91,066 downwards.
AGATGGCCGAGGGCAGCCCGGTGGTCAACCTGGTCAACGCCATGATCCAGCGGGCGGTGCGCGAGGGGGCGAGCGACATCCACATCGAGCCGTCCCGCACCGTCTGCCGGGTGCGCTTCCGCATCGACGGCCTGCTCTACGAGGTCATGACCCCGCGCATCGAGATGCACGCCGCGATCGTCTCCCGGCTCAAGGTCATCGCCAACCTCGACATCGCCGAGCGGCGCCTCCCCCAGGACGGCCGCATCCAGGTCGCCACCCAAGGGCGCATGGTCGACCTGCGCTTCAGTTCCCTTCCCGGCATATTCGGCGAGAAGGTGGTCCTGCGGGTGCTCGACAAGAACAGCTCCGTGCTCGACATCAACAAGCTCGGCATGACCCCGGGAAACCTCGGCTTGTTCAAGGGGCTGCTGGGCAAGAGCAACGGCCTTATCCTGGTCACCGGCCCCACCGGCAGCGGCAAGAGCACCACCCTGTACGCCGCCATCAGCAACCTCAACAGCCGGGAGAAGAACATCGTCACCATCGAGGACCCGGTGGAGTACCAGCTCGACATCGTCAACCAGAACCAGGTCAAGGAGTCGATCGGGCTCGGCTTCGCGATGATGCTCAAGCACGTGCTGCGCCAGGACCCGGACATCATCATGGTCGGGGAGATCCGCGAGCACCAGACGGCGGAGATCGCCGTTCAGGCGGCCCTCACCGGCCACCTGGTCCTCTCCACCCTGCACACCAACGACGCCGCCGGGGCCCTGACCCGGATGCTCGACATGGGGATCGAGCCTTATCTCCTCTCCTCGGCCCTGATCGGGGTCATCGGCCAGCGCCTGGTGCGCACCATCTGCCCCGGGTGCAAGACGAGCTTCGTCCCCGACAAGAAAGTGGCGGCACTGCTCGGCGCCGAGGAGGGGAACCTGAGGCTGGCTCGGGGCCGGGGCTGTCCCGCCTGCTACGACTCGGGCTACAAGGGGCGGATCGGGATCCACGAGATCCTCCCCGCCGACAGCGACTTGCAGCGGCTCATGAACGCCCACCCCTCCCGGGAGCAGGTCGAGGCCTATGTCGGGGAGCGGGGGATCAAGACCCTGCTGGACGACGGATACGACCGGGTCCGGCGGGGTCAGACCACGGTCGAGGAGATTGCCCGCGCGGTTAACTCCGGGATGTGACGTATGGCTATTGAACTGAAAACCGCATCGGCGCCGGCCCCCGGCGCCAAAACCCTGAGCTGGCCTGCCTGGGCCCCGGCGCGCCGGGCCGGCATCAGCGGCCGGGAGCGGATGTTCTTCTCCGAGCGCCTGGCCCTGCTCCTGGAGACGGGGGGGGCTCTGGAGCCGAGCCTGCGCGCCCTGGGCAGGCAGACCGAAAACCCCCAGCTGAAAACGGTCATCGGCGCCCTGGCCGACGAGGTGCTGGAGGGGCGCTCCTTCTCTCAGGCCCTGGCCCGCCATCCCGACTGTTTTTCATCCACCTATGTCAACCTTGTGCAGGCCAGCGAGCAGGGCGGCTTTCTCCCCCGGGTGCTGGAGGAACTGAAGGGCCTGGAGGAGCGGCGCGAGCGGCTGCGTTCCAACCTCTCCACGGCCTTCTCCTACCCGGCGTTCCTGAGCGTCTTCTCCCTGGCGGTGATCATTTTCGTCCTCGTGGTGGTCTTTCCCAAGTTCGGTTCTCTCTTCGAGACCATCCGCGACGAGCTCCCCCTCTCTACCCGGGTGCTCATGGGCGCCAGCGACCTGCTGTGCCACTACTGGATCGTGATTCTCGCCCTTACCCTCGCCCTCGCGGTCGGCCTCGCCCGCTGGCTCGGTTCGGTGCAGGGCAGGGAGGTGGTCGACCGGGTCAAGCTCCGCCTTCCCCTGGTGCGTTCGATTTTTATCGAGGTCTACCTGGTCCAGGTGCTGCGGGTGCTCAGCCTTTCCCTGGCCAGCGGAGTCAGCGTGCCCGATGCCCTCCGGTCCTGCCGGGACGTGGTCGACAACCGGAGCTTCCGCAGGTTCCTCGGAGGGCTGGAGAGGCACGTGGCCGAGGGCAGGGGCCTGGCTGTCGGCTTCGAGGAGGCCGACTTCATTCCCGCCATGGCCCGGGAGATCGTTCGCACCGGGGAGGAGACCGGCAACCTGGCCACGGTCATGGACCGCACCGCTCTCTTCTACGAGCGGGACCTGGAGAAAAAGGTGGTGATGGTCGCCAAGATCGTCGAACCCCTCATGCTCCTGGTCATGGGGGTGGTGGTCGGGCTGATTGTGGCCTCGCTGATCCTGCCCATCTTCAAGCTCTCCCGGGCGGTGCACTAGAAAGAAATGTCCGGAATACGTCAACATGGCCCGTCCGAAGGGCGGAACGGTTAACCTGAAATCATGGAGGTGGAAGTGAGCGTTTGGAAAGGGAATCAAAAAGGATTCACCCTGGTTGAATTGTTGATCGTGGTCATCATCCTGGCTGTGCTGGCGGCCATCGTGGTGCCCCAGTTCGGCTCCTCCACAGCGGAGGCCAAGGAGGCGGCGCTGCGCAGCACCATCACCGAGATGCGCAACGCCATCGAACTCTACTACCACCAGCACCGGGCGTCCTACCCCGGGGCCAAGGCCTCCTCCGGCGCGGGCGACGGCACCGGCGCGGCCGGTACGGAGGCCGCCTTTACCGAGCAGCTCATCTACTACTCCAACGCCGACGGTGCGACCAACAAGACCCGGACACCGGTCTTCAAGTACGGCCCCTACCTGAAGAAGCAGGATTTGCCGGTCAACCCCATCGACGATCTGCAAACCCTGACTTTGCTTAAAACCGGGGATGTCGGTGTCGGGAGCCTTGCCAGTACCGGCGACGGGACTACCGGGGGCTGGTGGGTCGACACGGTGTCGGGCAAGTTCATCGCCAACACCAATGACGGTACCACCGACTACCGGACCTGGTAAGGCCGAGGCGGTGCGGCGATGAGGGAAAAGGGGTTCACCCNTCCCGCGGTCAGCAGCTACCAGGGCGACGTCCAGGCGGCCCTGGCCGCCGGGGAGGTGGCCGACGCCCTGCGTTTCGCCCGGGCCGAGGCCCTGCGCACCGGCAGACCGCACGGGGTGGAAGCCAGCGCCGCGGCCCAGCAGGTGCGGCTCTACCGCCTCGACTTCTCCGTCGATCCCCCCGACCGGGAGTATGTGGTGCGCCATCCCCTCGACAAGAAGCTCTATGACCTGCAGTTCCAGGCGGCCGGGCCCCTCGCCGGGGCCCGGCTCGAGAGCGTCGCTATTCGCTACGCCGGTCTTGAGCCGGGCCAGGCGTTTCTTCATTTTGACGCGCGGGGGACCCCCCGTCTTTACGATGCGGGCGCTTTGCGCCGGCTGGAGTCGGCCATTATCCGGGTGAGCGGGGCGGGGGACGAGGTCCTGCTCCAGGTGAACCCGGTCACCGGACGGGTGACGGCGCTATGAAACGGCAACCGGGAGGGACCACCGGCACAGGGACAACGCCCCGTTGGAGGGGCTTGGCCGCCACATCCTGCGCCGGTTTTTCCTACGTGGAGGTCCTCGTGGCCACGGTCCTGGTCGCCGTCGCCCTGGTGCCGATCGGCGAAGCCCTGCAGGAGGCGGTCTCCGGAGCCTATGCCGGCGAGGCCCACGCGGTCGGCCGGCACCGCCTGGAGGCCAAGCTGGAGGAGGTGCTGGCCGAGCCCTTCTCCGCCCTGGAGCATGCGGCGGCCGCCGCGGGCGGGGCGGAGACCGCCTCCTCCTATTCGGACGACGTCACCGTCGCCGAGCGGCGCCTCGTCTACCTCGCCCCCTACGACGCTGACGACGCCGACGGCGACGCCGACCCTTTCACCGGAGGGGACGAGGGGGTGATCTGGGTGCAGGTGGCCATCGAGGATAGCGGCCAGAGCCTGGAGACCCTCACCAGCGGCCACTGAGCCCGAAGGGAAGGCCCGATGGCAAAGCGGAGAGAGAGTGGATTTACCCTCGTCGAGTTGCTCGTGGCGGTGGTCATGGGGGCGCTCCTGATGGCCGCTCTGGCGGGGTTGGTGGGCGGCGCCCTGGGCGGCCGGGAGGCGGCCCGGGAGAGGGTCGAGCTGGGGCGCCAGGCCGGCTTCGCCCTCGAGAGGATGACCGCGGCGCTGCGCGGCACCCGGCGCCTGCTGCTCCCCCTGCCCACGGTTCCGGTGCGGGACGTGCTGGCGGTGGCCCTCGACGAAGGCGCCGATCTCGACGGGGACGGGGTCGCCGATGCCGACAACGACGGGGACGGGCTCTTCGACGAGGACCCCTCCTACGACCTGACCAACGACCTGGCCCCTGGCATCGTCGGCATCGACGACGACGGCGACGGGGAGATCGACGAGGGGACGAACACCGGCGACGATGACGAGGACGGCGTCTTCAGCGAGGACCCCGACAACGGCACTGACGACGACGGCGACGGCCTGGTCGGGGAGGACTCCTGGGGCGATCTCAACGGCGACGCCGAGGCCGGCGTCGCCGGGGTGGACGACGACGGCGACGGAACGATCGACGAAGGGACCGGCAACTGGACCGGGAACGACGACGAGGACGAGGAACTGGACGAGGACTGGCTCGACCCGGTCGTCTTTTTCCTGTCCGGCGCGGTCCTGGTGGAGCGCATGCCGGTGCCCTGGGACGAGAACGGAGACGGATTGGTGGACGGACGGGATTATCTCGAAAACCCCCTGGCGGAGAACGTCAGCCTGTTCCAGGTGGAGCGGATCGCCAACGGCTCGGGGCGGGCGGTCCTCGTCGACCTGGCCCTGACCCTGACCAGTCCCGGCGGGGAGTCGGTGGACCTGCAGACCCGGGTGCGCGTGGGAGGCGGACTGTGAACTGGTGCGGCATGACCCAGGAGGGGTACATCCTGATGCCGGTGGCCCTGGCCATCGCCCTGATCGGCGCCAGCGTCTTTCTCCTCGGCCGCGAGGGGGGGGTGGCCCTGCAGTTGAGCGCCGGCGGCGGGCAGGCGGCCGAGGTGCGCTACGTGGCCGAGGCGGGCCTGGCCCACGTCGACTGGCTGACCCAGAACAGCGGCTGCACCGGTTATCCCGCCCTGGCCGACGTCTCCTTCGACACCGCCGGCGGCGCCCACAGTTACTCGGCCTCGGTGACACCCGACCACGGCTCTCCGGTGAGCATTTCCGCCACCGGCACCCTCGACGACGGCACCTCGCGCACCCTGGTCCGCAGCGAGGTCGAGGTCTTTTCCGGCCCGATCACCGAGACCCTGCCCCTCGGCGAGGCGGGAATGGACACCTACGTCAACGCCCAGGCCAAGACGACCAATTACGGCGTCGCCGCCCAGTTCGGCATCGACAGCGGCGGCGCCCACGACTACTACGCCCTGCTCCAGATCGACCCGGCGGCGGTCCCCGACGGCCCCCAGCTCCTTTCCGCCCAGCTTCAGCTCTACATGGAGTCCTTCGGCGGCAACAGCAACGCCAAGTTCACCGCCTACCGGCTGCTGGAACCCTGGACCGAGGGGACCGGGGACGGCACCCGCAGCGACGACGGCGCTACCCACACCACATCCGACGGGGCCACACCCTGGTCCTGGCCGGCCAACTACGACAGCGCCAACCCGGTCGCCACCGCCGCGGTCAACGCCGCCCTCTCGGGATGGCACACCTGGGACGTCACCCCCCTGATGGAGGGCTGGCGGGATGGAACCTACCCCAACCATGGCCTCGTGATCATCGGCAACAACCAGGTGCGCGACGCCTTCTTCGCCAGTGACGAAAGCCCCAGCGAGGCCCTGCGGCCGCGCCTCGAGATCATCTACGCCTGCCCCTGCGGGGGCGATCCCGGCAGCGCGATGATCCTGCAGCCGGGCCCCATCGCCGGGCAGGACACCTACCTTTTCGACGGCCAGCCGTCGATCAACTTCGGCACGGGAGACCGGGTCTACGTCAGCGGCAAGTTCAACCGGATGCACCATGGCCTGCTCCGCTTCGACCTCTCCGGTATCCCCGCCGGGGCGACGATCGACTCGGCGATCCTGGAGCTGAATCTGGAAGGTATCTCCTCTACTAATACGGGGACGGTCTCCGTCCACCGTCTCACCCGCTCCTGGTCCGAGAGTCAGGCCACCTGGAGTATCTATTCTACCGCCGCCTTCTGGACCTCTCCGGGGGGGGACTATGACCCGACCCCGGTCGCCACGACAGGGATTGATATTGCCGCGCTGGGGCCACGCCAGTGGGACGTCACCCCCCTCGTGGAAGCCTGGGTCAGCGGCAGTGAGAACAACAATGGGCTGCTTCTCACCGCCAGTTCCGAGATCGATTCGGCCAAATTCACCAGCAGCGACGGGGTGGTCGACACCGCCCGCCCCAAGCTGGCCATCACCTACAGCTGCCCCTGCGGAACAGACTGTTCCGCCCCGCCGCCCCCCAAGATCTACCGTGACGAGTTCAACAGCATGATCTGCGACCCGGCCGTCGACTACGCCGGCAGCGACGGGACTCTCGACTGGAGTCCCTGGCCCTGGAGCGAGGTCGGGGAGGGGACGGACTCCTGCCTTGGGGGGATCAAGCTCAAGGAGGACCTTGCCGAGCCCCGTCTCTTCCTCTCGGATGCGACCAAGCAGATCGCGCGCCAGGCGGACCTGAGCGGACTCAGCAGTGCCACCCTGAGCTTCGACTACCGGCGGGAGAGCCTGGGGAGCAGCGACGACGCCCTCTACGTCATGGTCTGGGGCGTGCCGGCGGTGATCGGCTTTCTGGGGCCGATCGCCGGGCCGGGGACGGACGCCGAGTACCAGACGGCCAGCTTCGACATCAGCGCCTTCATCTCTCCCACGACGACGATCCAGTTCAGGGCTTCCGGCCTCGCTGGGTCTTCCGACGCCTTCTACATCGACAACGTGCAGATCGACGAGACCGACCTCGGGGGGGGAGCCGTTGTCCTGGAGAGCCCCGCGACCCTCGGTCCGGTCGCCGACGCCGGCCTCTATGAATCGTTCAAGAACACCAATTTCGGCAGCGACACTCAGCTCCAGGTCGGCAAAGACGGCAAGGTCCAGCAGAGCCTGCTCCGGTTCGACATCACGGGCCTGCCGGCCGATGCGACCGTCACTTCAGCCCGGCTGCGCCTCTACGTGGAGGGGGCTGCGGCCAGCCTGCCGAGCCTGGCGGTCGGCGCCTACCGGGCTACCGGCATCTGGGAAGAACTGACCGTCACCTTCACCAGCTTCGCCGGCCAATTCGACCCGGCCCAGCTCACCCAGGCCGTCGTCCCGATCTCCCCGGGCTGGGTGGAGTGGGCCCTGCCGGTGGGGCTGATTCACGAGTGGCGCGACGAGGTCAACCCCAACCACGGATTGCTCCTGAAGTTCGAGGGCAATGACAAGAACAACACCGTGATGTTCGCCAGCCGCGAAAACGCCACCCTCGACTGGCGCCCCCAGCTGGTGCTCGAATTCACCCAACCCTGACACGGAACGGAAAGAGCCATGAGAAGCAAGCCATCCCGGCAGCCCGAAAAAGCCACCGGCGAGACGACCGGTTTCTGGCGCATCACCCGCTTCGGCAAACCCGAGCTGGAGGCCTACGCCGTCGGTCTGCTGGAGGGCGAACTGCGCAGCGGGCTGCGAACCCTCAGCGTGATCTTCCTGCTGCTGCTGGCCGCCGCCTCGGTCCTCTTCGCTTTGCTCGGCTTCGGCGGGACCTACCTTTACACCTACCTGGTGCTGGCGGTGCTGGCCACCCACGTCTTCTTCGCCGCGCGCACCATCCGCGACCTGCAGGCCCTGCAGCTGCTCGGCATGACCCTGCTGGTGCTGTGCAGCACCGCCCTGGTCCTGCAGGCCCACAAGGTCAGCGCCGTCGGCTCGCCCCTGCTGACCGGCGTGGTTCTCCTCTTCGCCACCGTTCCCCTCATCCCCTGGGGGATGCGCGAGGCGATCATCAGCCTGTCCCTCATCTATTCCGTGTTCACCCTCTCCACCTGGTTCGGGCGCCACCGCTTCGAAACCGGAGACCTGCTGCTGCTGCAGTTCTTCATGGTCGGTTCGGGGCTGATCGTGCTGACCCTGGTCGGCCGCAACGCTCTGGTGCGCAAGGACGGAATCAAGAGCCTCTTCGAGCTGGAGGTGGCCCACGAAAAGACCCGCAACCTCTCCTACCGGGATCCCCTCACCGGGGTCTGGAACCGCCGCTACCTCCAGGAACATTACCTCGATCAGGCCGCCCAGTACCGCCTGGAGGGCAAGCCCTTCTATTTCATCCTCTTCGACATCGACAAGTTCAAGCTGATCAACGACACCTACGGCCACGACTACGGCGACATGGTCCTGCAGTGGGTGGCCGACGCATTCTCCGCTCCCCTCGGCCCCGATGAGATGCTGGTGCGGGTGGGGGGCGACGAGTTCACCCTCGTCGTGAGCGGTGACCCCAACGACCTCATCCAGAAGGGGATCGAGGCGGTCAAGGGATCGCTGGCCGCCAACGGCTGGGAGGAGCACCGGGCGGTAAACCTCAGTTTCGGTATGGTGCGGGTCCCGCCGGAGGCCCAGTTCTCCCTCAAGGTCGTCTTCCGCAACGCCGACAAGGCCCTGTACGCGGCCAAGAAGAATAGCGGCAACTGGGTGGTGCAGGGCGACCTGACCCTCAACGCCCCGGGTGCCGGGGCCTTCGCGGTCCCGCCGGGGGAGGGAGCGTCGCCATGATATCGGTCCCCGCCCGGATGAAAGAGGTCTTTCGTCGCCGCGAGCCCCAGGTGCTGGGGCCCATCGGGCTCGACCTGGCCCTGGAGAAGATGCACTTGGTGCAGATGGAGAAGGCCGGCTCGGGGCTGAACCTCCGGGCCTTCGCCTCGGTGCCCTACCCGGGCGGCAGGGAGGAGCTGCTCTCTTCCCACAAGGCGCTGCGGGCCCTGCTGAAGGAGGCTCTCGGCAGCCAGCCCTTCAAGGGGAGGCGGGTCGTCACCGCACTGCCCGGCCGGGGCACCCGGCTGATCAACCTCAGCTACCGGACGGCGCCGGGCGGCGACGAGGCCGAGGCCATCGTCCAGGGGGTTCTCGGCCGCATCGGAGCCAGAGCCGAAGAGCTGGTCATCGATTACCTGCCGATCCGCCAGCCCGAGAAGGGCGCCCAGGAGCGCACCGCCCTGGCGGCGGTGGCCCGCAGGGAAGATGTCGTGGCCTATCTCGACCTGCTGGCGGCCGCCGGCTTGGAGGTGAGCGCCCTCGACTTGGGCCCGGCGGCCCTGAAGCGGCTGGTGATGTCCGCCGACCGGGAGGGGGAGCACCCTACGGTGCTGCTGGTCAACTTCGGCGTGGAGCACAGCTACCTGACGGTGATTGCCGGGCAGCGCCTGATCCTCGACCGGGAGATCTCCCTCGGGGAGCGGGAGCTGTCGACGCGCCTCGGCAGGGGACTGGGCATGAAGCCCGGGCAGGCCCTCGAACTTCTCTACAGCTACGGCTTTGTCCGGGGCGGGGCCAAGGCGCAGGAGCAGGAGATCCTCGAATCGATCGCCGCCATCCTGAAGCCGGCTTTCCTCGAGTTCGTCGACGAGGTGAACAAGGTGCAGCTCTACACTTCGGCGGAGATGCACGGGCTGATCCTCAGCACGGTCCACCTGATCGGCGGCTTGGCCCGCTGTCCCGGCATCGACTCTTTTCTCGCCCGGCAGCTGGGCCTTCCTACGGCGATCCTGAGCCCCTTCGAGCATTTCCGGGTGCGCAGCGAACACGCCATGCTGGTGGCCCTCAACGACCCGGCCAGCATCGCCCTGGCGGCCGGTCTTGGCCTGAGAGGTTTGACGGACCATGCATGACATCGACCTGATCCCCGCCGATTACCGTCGTCGTCGCTCTCTGCTTCGGGTGCTGCGCATCTACCTAGTCCTGCTGGCGGCCGTGGTGGCGGCCGTCGCCCTGGGCCGCGTCGGGCTGGGCCAGGTATTGCGCACAGAACAGGCCCGGGTCGGCGAACTCAAGACCGGGGAGGTTCAGCTCCTTGAGCAAAAGCGGCGCCTCGAGGAGCTGGGCGCCAGTCGCGAGGACCTTCGCGGACGCCTCGCCCTGCTCGAGGCTCTGCGCGGCGGGCCGCCGGCCCAGCGGATGTTCGAGGTCGTCGACCGGGCCCTCAACCCCTCGGTCTGGTTCAGCGACTGGAAGTTCGTGCGCGAGGGGGAGGCCGGGCAGGCCGCCAGGGGCGGGCAGGCCGGCTACTTCCTGATCGTCCCCAAGGGGGAGGGGGCATTCCCCGAAGAGCCTTGGCGGGAACTCACCCGGATGGAGATCAAGGGGCAGGCCCTCAGCCACGCCGCCCTGGCCGAATTCGTGCGACGGCTTCTCGGCCAGCCCGAGATCGCCGATGTTCACCTGCTCAACACCAAGACCCGCCAGTACCGGGTCGGGGGGGTCATCGAGTACGAACTGACCGTGGAGATCGACTGCGGGAAGGTCCCGTCATGATGGCGCTTCTGGAAAAGGTGCCTCAGCGCACGGTCTACGGAGTTCTGGCCGCGATCGTGGTCCTGCTGCTTCTGGCCTCCTGGCTGTACCTCTTCAAGAAGCCGCTGGCCGAGTATGCCCGGGTGCACAAGGTGCGTACCCTGCTCGAGGCCAAGGTCGAGTCGGGCGCGGAGCTGGAAGGGGAGCTGGCGGCCCTGGCGGCCGAGGTGCAGGGCCTCAACGTGCGCCTGCTGGGGGAGAGGCCGCCGCTGACGGTGAGCGAACTGGTCGCCCACACCGTGGCCAGGCTGGACCAGATCGCCGCCCGCCACGGCATCCGTCTGGTGAGCCTCAAGCCGGGCAAGAACCGAAGGGTGCCGATGTTAGAGGAACTCCCCTTCCACATCAAGGTCGAGGGGGAATATTTCGGTCTCTACGAGTGCCTTTACGAGGTGGAGCGGGAGCTCGGCCCGATGGTGATCAAGAATTTCAGCGTCAAGCCCCTGTCCGGAAAGGACTCTCTGAGTATGGAACTGAAGATGGTCTCTTACCGGCCGGCCGTGGAGGAGGGTTGATGCAGCGTGCGGTGATTTTAGTTTTGATCTGGGCGCTCCTGGCGCCGGGGATCGCCATTGGCGGAGAGGGGCCCATGCCCCTGGGTCGCAACCCCTTTTCCCCCCCCGACCTGAACCCGCCCCCCCCGCCCCCCGTCGCGCAGACGGTGCCCGAGGCCCGGGCGGACGACCTCGAGTTGCGGGCCACCCTCGTCGCGGGGGAGGATTCCCTGGCCAACGTCAACGGCACCCTGCTGAAGCCGGGCCAGGAGATCGAAGGCTTTCGCCTGGTGAGGGTCGGCGAGGGCGAATCGGTCTTCGCCAAGGACGGCGAGACGATCGTGGTGACTCTGAGAACGGCTCCTTGAGGCGATTTTTCGGCCGGAGGGGAGATGCACGGTGAGATGTGATGAGGAGGTATGATGTGACGATGTCATGGTATCGACCGCCGGGGAGCCTACCGGTTCTGGCGCTCCTGCTGGCTTTCGGGGTCTGCTTCGCCACCCCGGCGGCCGGGAAGATCCCCGGGGACGGGGACGGGGACGGAGTCCTCCTGAAGGAGATACGGGCGGGGCGGCACGCCCTGTTCAACTCGGTGGTGTTCGAGTTCGACGCCCCCTTCGAGTTTTTGCCCCCGAGCGTCGAGGACGACGAGGTGCGCTGCCGGCTGGTGGGCGTCTCCACCGGCCTCCAGCACTACCGAAAGTACCGGGCCGTCGACTCCTGGGTCCGGATGGAGGAGGACGGGGGCGACATCGCGGTGAGCCTCGGTCTTCCGGCCGATGCGCCGGAGATGCGTTTCCTGGTCATGGAGGGGCCCCCGCGCCTGGTGGTCAACCTCTACCGGCCGAAGGAACTCGCTGCTGCGGTCGCTCCGGAACCCGAACCCCCGCCCGTCGCAGCGGCGGCCGATGCGAAGCCGGCGGCGGTCGATGCGGAGCCGGTCCTCCTCGCCCGCAACGATCCCCCACCGGCTGTCGTCCCCACGGTGGTCGTTCCCCCGGCGCCCCGGGACAGCCGCGTTACCGTCTCTTTCCGGGACGTGTCGATGGCCGAGGCCTTCGAGATGCTCTCCCGCAAGGAGCGGGTCAACGTCGTGCTGGGCAAGGGAGTGACCGGGCAGGTCAACTGCAACCTCTACGACGTGCCCCTCAAGGAGGCGATCATCGCCATCGCCGACAGCGCCGGCTACGGGGTCCTCGAGCGCCACGGCGGGTTCATCGTCCTGCCCCGGGGGGATTCCGGCCAGGGCGGCGGGGAGCTGGTCGACACCGTGATCCGCACCTACAAGCTGCAGTACGCCAAGCCCGCCAAGGTCGAGGAGATCCTTTCCAAGCACCTTTCCGGCTACGGCAAGGTCACCTTTCTCAAGGAGCGCAACCTCCTCATCGTCGAGGACCTGAGGCCTGCGGTGGAGCGCCTGGAGATGCTGCTGCGGCAGATCGACCGCGCCCCCCGCCAGATCCGCATCGAGGCCAAGATCCTCGAGGTCACCCTGGACGACTCGGAGACCTTCGGCCTCGACTGGGCCAAGCTCTTCAGCGGCGACGGCGGCGACGGTACCGTCGGTCTCCAGGGCTTCGCCAGCCCGGACGCCACCGGCTTCATCGCCAAGCTGGTCGATGCCGACAACGTCTCCTTCGTTCTCAACGCCCTCAGCGACCGGGGCCGGGTGCACACCCTCTCCACCCCCAAGCTGCTCGCCCTCGAGGACGAGGAAGCCTCGGTCATCATCGGGGATCGCCAGGGCTACAAGGTGACCACCACGATCAACCAGGTCACCACCGAGAGCATCGAGTTCCTCGAGTCGGGCGTCATTCTCAAGGTGACTCCCTCCATCGACGACCAGGGCCGCATCCTCATGGCCATCCATCCCGAGGTGAGCACCGGCACCATCCAGGACGGTCTCCCCTCCCAGACCACCACCGAGGTGGAGACCGAACTCTTCGCCCAGAACGGCCGGCCGATCTTCATCGGCGGGCTGATCAAGAGCAGCAGCAGCTTCAGTCGCGCCGGGGTGCCCTTCCTCGGCTCGATCCCCGGCATTGGCCGGCTCTTCTCCAGCACCGAGGAGATCGTGATCAACACCGAGACCATCATCCTGATCACCCCCTATATCCTTACGGACGGCGGCGACCTGCGCCAGGACGAGGAGGAAGGCAGGGTCAACGAGGCGGAGGTGCACCTTCATGTGGAGACGCCGCCCCGGGAGTGGGATGTGCGTTGATATCGGAACGGAAGTTTCCGGCAAAACAGAGGGCCGCTTCCCATCAGGGGGGCGGCCCTTCGTGCGTTCAGGCTGGGAGGGGTGTCCGGCTGTTGAGGCCGTCAGCTTCAACCCTGTCCCTGGAGGTTTCTCAGGCGGGTCGGGAGGTCCCACGCCTTGACGAGGGCGGCGACCCCCGGGGGGACCAGGTGCTCCCAGGGCTCGCCGGCGGCCATGCGCGATCGCACCTCGGCGGCGCTGATCCCCTTTTCCTCGGGCCGCACCTCCCACAGGACGTGAGTCTCCAGGCCGAGGGAGCGGAAGTACTCCAGTTTCTTGCGCCCCCAGTCGTCGTAGATAGAGAGGAAGAAGACCGCGTCGGCGGGGGTGTAGTAGCGGTAGAGCTCGGGCAGGTTGATGGGCAGGGGCACCACCGAGAACTCGGCGGGGCCGACCCCGGCTTCTTCCAGGGTCCGGCGCACCAGGAGCAGGCGCTCGAAGTAGGTCAGGGGGTTGGCCAGGGCGCTGCTGCGCTTGGGGTCGGCCTCCTCCTTCCGGGTGTGGGTCGGGTCGGGGTTGGTGATGCCGACCACCAGGTGGTCGCAGATGGCCTTGCCGGCCAGCAGGTAGCGCAGGTGGTCGTTGTGCAGCACCTGGAAGCGGCCGTGGATGACCCCGGTGGGGTAGGGCGGGCTCATTGGCCGGGCTCCTCGAGGCGGAAGGGCTGGAAGTCGCCGGGCCAGTAGGGCTGGTCGATCGGGGTGTCCATGATGCCCGCCAGCTTGGCCCGTTCCAGGTGGTTGAGAACGAGGTACATGAACTCGCGGCCGCGGACGAAACCGATGGCCCCGGCGGCGGCAGCCACCTCGTCGTAGCGCGCGACGGCGTCGCGGCGCACCCCGCGGCCGTGCAGCAGCAGAGGGACCGGTTCGCCCGAGTGGATCAGGGGTCCGCCGCTGGGGGTGGAGTGGTCGGCGGTGACGATCAGCAGCAGGTCGGGGTCGGCCAGCAGGTCGGGAAGGACCCTGCCGATGCCCTCGTCGAAGGCCTCGATGACCGCCTTCTTTGCCGCGGGATTCTTGCGGTGGGCGGCCTCGTCCGCCGCCTTGGTGTGGACGTGGACGAAGTCGTAGTCGGGCAGCTTTTCCCGGGCCAGCTCCAGGCGCGCGGCCAGGTCCGCGCCGGGGGCGGCGCTGTCTTTCGCCTGGACCAGGTCGAGGCCGAGAAAGCGGGAGATGCCCCAGTAGACGATGCCGGAGGAGAGCGACAGGCCGCGCAGCCCGTTGCGCTCGGCGAAGGAGGGGACGTTCTTCAGGCGGCCGGCGCGCTGGGTGACGAGGCCGTTGACCGGGTGCCGCCCCTGCGCGGCGCGCTCGGCATTGACCGGGTGCGCCTGCAGGCGGCGATGGGCCCAGACCAGATACTCCTTCAGGGCCCGGGCGGTGTTCCGCGCGGCGGGGTCTTCCCGGTGCGTCTGCCAAGGCAGGACTTCGGGCAGGGGCACCCTCTCCATCATCAGGTTGGTGTCGGTGACGTAGGGGGCCACCTCGCCGCTCAGGGTCAGGACCCCGAAGAGCCCTTTGGTCCGGTGGAAGCGGATTCGGACGCCGCCGGTCTCGTACGTGGCGACGGCCGCGATGAGGGCCTCGGCCTCCCCGGCTGACGCCTCCGGCAGGTCCCGGTCAAGGATCAGGGTTCCACTCTCCTCGTGCACCCCGACCAGGTGGACGAGGAGGGCGACTTCGCCTGGCTGCAGGTCGACCCCGCCGCCGAGGGCCTCGAGAGCTCCTCGGCCGGGGAACTCTTCCGGGCTGAAGCCGAACATGGCGAAGTGGGCGTTCTCGCTCGGCAGGGCCTGGCCGAGGGCGGCGGCATGGTAGAGGCCATTGCCCCCCGCGGCCGCGAGGCGGTCGAGGTTCGGGGTGGCGGCCGCCTGCAGGGGGGTCAGCCCCCCGAGTTCTTCGTAGGCGCGGTCGCCCAGGCCATCGAGCAGGATGAGAATGCACTTGTCCGGCACAGGTTCCTCCGAGTGGATTTCGATCGGCCGATGGTAGCACATCGTCGGGGCGGATCAAGGGCAAATTCCCGGCGGCGTGTCCCTCTTTGGCAAAGAAAAGGGCGCCGCAGGGGGCGCCGATTGCAACATCCAGGAGGTCCGGGTTCCGGGCGGGCAGGTTTCCGCCTCGGTAATTTAGTGATTTTGGAAGAATTTCGGAGAATTGCTGTCTCGGTCCGAGTTTGATGAAGCACGGGGTCTCGCCCCCGCGGGCGTTTCAGCTGCGGCGAAAGGGGGGCGGGCCTTCCTTTTCCCTGGCGGCCTCAGTAGGTTACGTAGAGTCCGGCCACGAGGGAGTCGACGCTGTCCTCGCTTGTCCCGCTGAGGTTCCGGTCGGCGCTGAAGCCCTCGTAGCCGACCTTGATGTTCGCGTTGTGTCCCTTGAGGAAGTAGGAGAGGCCGACCCGCAGGGCGTTGAAGCTCCCCAGGTCGCCGGGACCGTCGCTGCTCCATTGCTCGTACAACACCCAGGGCTGCCAGTTGCTGATGAAGTAGCCGGCCTGGATATAGTAGCCGTCGCCCTGGGCCTGCCTGGCGTCGCGGAAGCTGGCGCCGTCGCCGTTGAAGTTGAGCCGGGCGGCGTCGTCCAGGTCGAGGTCGATCCAGGCAGTCTCCAGGGTCAGGGCGCCGGGGCCGAGGGGGAGGTCGGCGAAGGCGTCCACCGTCCACATGGCGTAGTCCGCGTTCTTCCCCGTGGCCAGGTCGACGGCCACGTCGTTCTGGAGATCGTAGGTGGCGCCGAAGCCGAGGGTCCTTTTCCCCCCCAGGTAGGTGGAGAGGTTGTAGTACTTGGGCTCGGCGTCGAAGAGGTTGAACTGGACCCGGGCGGCGTAGCGCTCGCTGTCCTCGTCCCCTTCCTGGACTCCGTCGTAGACCCCGAGGTAGTACTTGAAGTGCAGGGTGTCGGTGATAGAATCACTTCCAAACAGGGTGGCGCCGACATCGCGGGCCAGGTTGTCGGCACGCAGGCCGGCGTCGCTGTCATCGTAGTTGGTGTTGGTAAAGCCGTACTTGGCGCGGGTGCCCCAGGAGAGGTTCTTGTTGACGATCGCCGGACGGTCGACCGCCATCAGGGCGCCTGAACTCGTCAGGTTCTGGCGCAGGGAGGCGGCCATGTTCTCGCCGACGATGATGTTGGTCAGTTTGTGGGCCTTGAGGGTGACATAGGCGTCGATCAGGCGCACGTCGCCGCCGACGCCGCCGTCGTCGTCGGCGAATTCGCTCTGCAGGAAGATGGAGACCCGGTCGGTGACGTCGGCTCCGAGGCGCAGTCGGGCCCGGCGGACGATAAAGTCGTCGAAATCCTCGAAGTCTCCCCCTCCGTCCAGGTCCTTCTCGGTGCTGAAGTATTGGGCCTGAAGGCGGAAGCCGAGGTCGATCACGGCGTCGTCGCCTATTTCGATTTTGGCCCCCGCCTGCGCCGGGGCTGCGGCGAGCAGGGGCAGGGCCAGGAGGGCGAGACTCCAGAAAAACAGTTTTCGGCGCATGGGGAACCTCCTTGGGCAGGGTATCGGTCGCCCCCGGCTGGGCGGCAGAATATCAGAAAACGGTTCTTTAAAACCCCATCACGATCTTTTGGATGCCGGAAACGGAGCTGCAGAGAATAAGCCATGGATGAGCGAACCGGGAACTCCGCATTCTCGGAGTCTCGGCGTTTTGGCCTTTGAATGGAATGTGAATTCAAAAAAGAAACCTTATCAGGAGTCCGCCATATTGCAAATAGGCAAGGGTCATTAGACACTTAGCCCCTCCCGGTGCGAAGGAGAGACAATGGCAGAGGTCCTTTCCGGGCTCCTTTTTGTTTAACTTCGGGGGCTGTTTTTCCGAAAAGAGGGGAGCGCCCCTCTGTCGGAGGACGTCGCCCGGCCTGGGGGTAGGGGAATTTATCTAGAGCAAAAAATATAAAAAAGTTGAGTTTTTTCCCGGTCCGGTTTTTACTTGACCTTGCCTGGTGGCAACGATACAAGGATGGATGATTTACAAAAAAGTCCAGGGAGGGACGAACATGCACAAAGTCAAAAGGGGGGTGTTGCTGCCCCTGTCGGTATTTCTGGCATTTTTCCTGTCGCTGCCGGCATGGGGCCAGGAGGCCCTCGTCGTCGCCGGTTCCGGCGATTCTCAGGAACTGCTCCGCAAAATCGCCGAGGCCTTCGAGGAGGCCCACCCCGGCGTCCGGGTCGAGGTCCCGGAAAGCGTCGGCTCCAGCGGGGGGATAAGGGCCCTGGATCGCGGCGAATGCGACCTGGCCCGGGTGGCCCGGCCCCTGGACGAAAAGGAACAGGCCCCCGGGATCCACAGCAGGGTCTTTGCCTATTCCCCGGTGGTGGTCGCCGCCAACCTTCCTGCCCGCTGCGTCGACAACCTGACCCCGGAGCAGGTCGTGGCGGTCTATTCGGGCAAGGTCACCACCTGGGCCGGACTCGGCCCCTGCCCCGACCACAAGATCTACGTGGCCAACCGTGAGGCGGGGGACTCCTCCCGCTCGGTTCTGGAGGCGTCGCTTCCGGGATTCGGCGATATCGACGACCCGGTCGGCAAGACCCTTTTTTCCGCCCCCGAGGCGGTGGAGGTGCTCCGCCGCTATCCCTTCACCATCGGTTACCTTTCGAGTGCCATGGTTCCCGGCCCCAGTCTGACGGTCTTTTCCATCGACGGGCGCAGCCCGACCCCGGAGCAGGTGGGCAACGGCACCTATCCCCTGGTCAGCCCCTTCGGCCTGGTCTGGAAGGGGGAGCTGTCCGGCCTGAAAAGAGTCTTTGTCGAGTTCCTGTACGGACCGGCGGCCCGGACCATCATCCTCTCCCACGGCGCCATTCCCGCCGCATCTCTTCCAGGGTCACGGTAGGAGGGCGAAAGGGTGTTCATGCTTCGCAGCCTCAAATCGAAAATCCTTCTTGCCGAAATTGTCCCGATCCTGCTGGTGGTGTTTGTCCTCGGCGTGCTCGCCGATCGGTTCATTGAGCGGGCCCTCCTCGATGCCAAGGAGGACCAGATGCACGCGGCCGTGGCCGGCCTGGTCCAGGATGTGGAGCACTATCTCCGGAGCCTGAGCGAGATGGTGGAAGGCATCGACCTGACCGACTATCACCGCACCGCCCGGGCGGAGCCCCTGGCCCGGCAGTTCGCCCGGCTGCAGAATAATCTGCAGGTGCTGTGCCTTCTCGACGCCGACGGGCGGGAGGAGATTCGGGTGGCCGGAGGGCAAAGTTCCCGGGAACTGAGAGATCACGGCGAGTCGCCGGTCCTCCCCGAGGCGATGCAACATCCCAACGAGGTGGTGTTTTCCTCTATCCGCGTTCACTCCGGCCTCGAGGCGCCCCATTTCCACCTCGCCCTGGCCCGCTACGGCTACTTCGGCGACGAGTTTCACGGCGTTCTCTGGGCCGATGTGACCGTGGCCAGTATGGTGGAGCGGTTTCTTGCCGAAGTGCCGGTGGACAAGGGGATTATCAGCCTGGTCGATGCCCAGGGGCGGCTTCTCTACCACTCCGAAACCGGTTACGCTGGGGAGCCGGCCGCGGCCGGGGGGCCCGAGGGAAGGCGCCTCCTGGAGGAGGCCCGGGGGCTCCGGGCCGGTTTCGGCCGCGGGGTTCTGCAGGGTATCGACGGGTTCGTGGCCCATGCCCCGGTGGAGAAGCTCGGTTTCTCGGTCCTGCTCACCGTGCCGAGCTCCGATTTCCTGGCGGCCTCCAGGGACCTGCAGACCCTCGTTCTCCTGCTTTGCCTCGTCGCCCTGGCCGGCGGGACCGTTCTGGCCCTGCTCCTGGGGCGCAACTTTACCCGCGACCTGCTGCGCATCGGGCGTCACGTCGAGCTGGTGGCCGAGGGGGACCTGGGCCAGAGGCTCCGTATCGGTTCGGGGGACGAGCTTCAGAGACTGGCCGTCTCCATCAATGCCATGACCGAGAATCTGCAGCACTCTTTGTCGCGGGAACGGTAGCTGAACGAGATGCTCCAGTCGATCGTCGATCCCCTCCTCGTCGGGGACTGCTTCGGCCGCATCAGCGCGGTGAACGATGCCGCTGCGGCCCTGGTTGGCCGCCGCAGGGACGACCTGCTGCAGCGCAACCTGGCCGAGTTGTTCAACGACGACCTGTTCAGTGGGGGCGGGGACGAGCCGCTCCTGGCCCACGGGGCCATGCGGGATGTCGAGTGCCGACTGACCGGGGCCGACGGCGAGAAGATTCCGGTGCTCCTCTCCTGCTCCTCGTACAAGGGGGAGGACGGCGAGTGTGCGGGGGTGGTGGCCATTGTCAAAGACATCACCGAGCGCTACCTGGCCGAGAAGGAGAAGGAGCGGCTCGCCTATTACGACAGCCTCACCGGGCTGCCCAACCGTTTGCTGCTCGGCGACCGCATCGAACAAGCTCTGGCCCGGGCCAAGCGGGAGGAACACTGCTCGGCGATTCTGTTCCTCGACCTCGACCAGTTCAAGGTGGTCAACGACACCCTCGGCCATCATGCGGGGGACCAGCTCCTGCGGGTGGCTGCCGAGCGGCTGAAAGGGTGCATCCGTCGCAGCGATACCCTGGCGCGCATCGGCGGGGACGAGTTCGTGGTGATGCTCTCCCACGTCAAGGCGCCTGAGGACGCCTCGGTGCTGGCAGAGAAGATTTTCCAGAGGTTGGCCCGACCTTTCGATGTCCAGGGGCAGGAGATCTACACCGGGGCCAGCATCGGCATCGCCCTTTACCCCCAGGACGGCGCAGACACCTATCAGCTGTTGAAGAGCGCGGATATGGCCATGTACCAGGCCAAGGCCAAGGGGCGAGGCGGGTTAGAATTCTTCTCCGCCGAGCTGAACGAAAAGGCCCAGAAACGCCTGGAGATGGAGAATCGCCTGCGCAGGGCCGTTCAGGAAGGGCACTTCGTGCTCCATTTTCAGAAGCGGGTCGATGTGCGGAGCGGCGCTTTTATGGGCGCAGAGGCCCTGGTCCGGTGGCTCGACCCCGAGCGGGGCCTGGTGCCGCCCCTCGACTTCATTCCCCTGTCCGAGGAGAACGGTCTCATCATCCCCATCGGGGAGTGGGTTCTGCGCCAGGCCTGCCGCCAGGGCAGGGAGTGGCAGGAGACGGGCTTGTCCATCGGCCGGATATCGGTGAACATCTCGAGCCGGCAGATTCATCACGGGGGCTTCGACGCGACGGTGGCCGCAGCCCTGGAGGAGAGCGGCCTGCCGGCCGAGTGCCTGGAGCTGGAGCTCACCGAGAGCATCCTGGTCGATCCTGACGAGGAGGCTCTGCGGACTCTGAGTCGGCTCAAGGAGATGGGGGTGACCCTCTCCATCGACGATTTCGGCACAGGCTACTCCTCCCTGGCTTACCTGAAGCGCTTTCCCGTGGACGTGCTCAAGATCGACCGCTCCTTCGTCAAGGACCTGCCCGAGGACGGCGACAGCGCGGCAATCGTCAAGTCGATGGTGAGCCTCGGCCACAACCTCGGCCTGAAGGTCGTCGCCGAAGGGGTGGAGTCGGCGGAGCAGAAGGCCTTCCTGCAGCAGCAGCAGTGCCACGAAATCCAGGGTTTTTTCTACGGCCGCCCGGTGCCGGCCGAAGAGCTGGCGCGGGAGATGGGGCAGGGGGGCTCATAAGCGGCGCCCAGCTAGCGTTGAACCGGGCCCTCGGGAGAAAAAGACAAAAGCCGCCCCAGGCCGGGGCGGCTTTTGTCTTTTCTGTCTGCTGGTTAGGGCAGGGACCGTCCCCCCCGCCGTCTCCGGCTACTTTTGAGGCAGTTCGAGGCCGCCGAGGAAGATATAGGTCGCGACGAAGGGCATCTTCAGTTTGAGCGTACCGGCCGCCATGACCGCCTTGCCCAGCTCGGGGGTCAGCTTTTCGCTGGCCAGGGCCGCATCGAGAGCGGCGGAGAACCTCTCCAGGGCCTGCCCGGTGGCATCGACCATGCCGTAATACTTCTTCATTTCCCCGGCGGAGAAGCCCCACAGGCCGGTATCGACCGGGCATTTCTCGACCTTGCTCCAGGCTTTTTCAGCCGCATCGCGGGTTTCGGCCAGCTCGGCGAGGAGGGCCGGGGTCAGCTTGCCGCCCGAAGCCTTCAGGGACAAAACGATGTGCTCCATCGGGCCGTGGTAGGCGGTCATCTGGTCGGCTATGAACTTGGGGAAGCCGTTGTGGCCACGCAGTTCGCCCATGTTGGCCCGTACCGCCTCGAGGGCCTCGTGGGCCTGCAGCAGGCTCTTTGTGTTGACCAGCTCGAGAGCCTCGTCCACGGCGGGATCGATGACGGCGAAGTAGGCACCCCAGTTGGCATAGTCTGGGCGGTAAAACTCGTACTTGTCAGCGAAGAGCGTCCACGCCTTCTTGAACTTGGCGGTGGCCATCATGGCCGGCTTGGCGGCTACCTCCCCCTGGTTGGTGTAGAAGAGGGCGGGGATGTAGACCTTCTCCAGGGCCACGAAGTCCTTCAGCAGTTCGTCATCCTTGGCGCTCGCCGTTCCCGCGACCAGGCCGACGCCCATCAGTGCCATCAACAGCAGATTCAACAACGTTTTCATGCAACTTCTCCCTTTTTCGGTGCTTCCCTCTCGGGGAAAGATGGATTCTTCCGGGATGCCCGCTCCTGCAGACGCCGTTCCGGAAGAAGAGTGCCGGGGCAAATGCCCCATGAAATACGGGGATATCCATTCAGCAATTTGTGTACCGAATAATGTAGGTTCGAAGTATCGTTTTTGCAAAAGCGTATGGGTGAATTTGTCGGTTTGGCAAAATATTGACTAAAAACTATGTGGTTGGCCTTTGGGAAAATTAAAGTCGAAAAATCGGCCAAATGATCCAGTTGAAAAGCTCTTCTTCTTGAATGTATCAATTCGGGTGGGTATGCACTATTTTGTGGGGGAAATGCCCCGGGCGTTTTCCGGGACCTTTCGTCTGGTCAGTCGGGACGGAAACGGCTATCTTTATTAGGACTTATTGAATCGCTATCGGGAGGAAAATCATGAGCAAGACAATCGCCATACTGACCGGAGGGGGCGACTGCCCGGGGCTTAACGCGGTTCTCCGCGGCGTGGTGCGGGCCGCCGTTTTGCAACGGGGCTGGCGGGTTGTGGGGATCGAGGACGGCTTCGACGGCCTGGTCGAGGGGCCGCGGACCGTGGAGCTCGACTCGGCTGCGGTCCGGGGCATACTGCATCGGGGGGGGACGATCCTCGGAACCAGCAATCGGGGCAACCCCTTCGCCTTCCCGGTTCGCGAGGGGGGCGAGACCAGGTTGGTCGACGTCTCGGCGCGGGTGGTGGAGAACTTCCGCAGCATCGGGGCCGAGGCCCTCATCGCCGTCGGCGGGGACGGCACTCTGAAGATCGCCCGCCGGCTCAATGAGCTGGGGGTCCCCGTCGTCGGAGTGCCTAAAACCATCGACAACGATCTCAGGAAGACCGACGTTACCTTCGGTTTCAGCACCGCCGTCGATATCGTCACCGAGGCTCTCGACCGCCTGCACACCACCGCCGAGAGCCACGACCGGGCCCTGGTGGTCGAGGTCATGGGGCGCGACGCCGGCTGGATCGCCCTGGAGGCGGGGATCGCCGGAGGGGCCGACGTGATCCTGATCCCGGAGATCCCCTTCGACCTGAAGAAGGTCTGCGACGCCATCTCCCGGCGCTGCCGGCGGGGACGCCATTTCTCCATCGTCGTCGTTTCCGAGGGGGCCTTCCCGGCGGGGGGCTCCAAGGTCCTGCAGCTGAACGCCAAGCAGAATTTCGGCGTGGAGCGGCTCGGCGGGGTCGGACACTTCGTGGCCGGGGAGATCAGCCAGTGCCTCGATATGGAAAGCCGCACCGTGGTCCTCGGCCATGTCCAGCGCGGCGGCACCCCTTCGGCCTTGGATCGGATTCTCGCTTCGCGCTTCGGTGTCGAGGCGGTGGCGATGATCGAGCGGGGCGACTTCGGCCGGGCGGTCGCCCTGCGGGGGCGCTCCCTGGTGACCGTGGAGATCGAGGAAGCGGTGGCCGGCCTCAAGCGGATCGACCCCGCGGGCGAGTTGATCAAAACCGCCACCGAACTGGGGATCAGTTTCGGAAACTAGGGGAGGCGGAAAAGGTCGGGAAAAAAGAAAAGGCCCCGCGTTCGCAAACGCGGGGCCTTCTGATTTCTGGTGCCCAGGGACAGAATCGAACTGCCGACACGAGGATTTTCAGTCCTCTGCTCTACCGACTGAGCTACCTGGGCGAACAGGAAGTCACCTTATAGCTAAAAGCTTGGGGGCTGTCAAGAAAAAATCCGCCTCCTGGGGGCTTCGGGTCGCTTCGTGGGGCGGGTTGCGTTGCGAGGAACCTTTTTGTCGGTTAAACTGTACCTTCTTCACTCTGCGGTAATGAAAGAAGATTTGTTCGAAAGGTTCGCCATGCCCAATGCCGCCAGCGATGAGACGCAGGTCGTGCCCTTTGCGGTCAGGGACTGCGCCCTGATCACCATCGCTTCCGGCCTGAAGGCTCAGAACCTTCGGGAGCTTTGCGCCGGCCTGCAGAACGCGCCCCCCGGGAGCGTTTACCACCACTTCTGGGGGCGCTTGCTCCGGTCCCAGTTCGACGAGCCCGAGTACAACAACGATTTTGCATCCTGGGTCTATCACGGTCTGCACGACAAGCCCCTGGCGGAGCGGCTGAGCATGGTCGTTCCGATCGACTTCGCCGACATGGAGGGCCTGCGCCAGGAGCTGGTCGAGGTGGTGGAGGAGCGATTGGACGAGAGCGAAATGGTCCCCTGGGCCAAGGCCGACCAGCAGTTCCATTTTCTCCATTCCCAGATCGTGATCTTCGATACCGGCCTGCGCTTCGGCCATCCCTCCGACATGGTCCCTTATCTTCCGACTCTGCCGACCGGCAGCATCTACTATCACTTCATCGACGCCCGCAGTCGCTCCGACTGCCACTGCGACGATTTCAGCGCCTGGCTGCAGGGCTTCGGCGAGGAGTTTCAGCCCCTGCTCAACCGCCTGCAGCGGGTCGACCCCTATTTCTCGTCCCTGAAGGAGATCCGCAACATCGTGACCGGGATTTTTCAGCATTTCTTCGAGGAAAGACATTGATGGACGTGCCGGTGGAGGAGTCCCTGCGCAATCTGATCGAGGAATACACCGCGGTGACCAGCCGCGGCGTCATTCAGAACCTCGAGCAGCTGGCGGCGCCGCTGAAGGGGGCCAAGGTGGTGCACGTGAACTCCACCCGCGAGGGGGGCGGGGTGGCGGAGATCCTGCAGAAACTGATCCCCTTCAAGCAGGCCCTCGGCATCGACGCCCGCTGGGAGGTCATCACCGGCGAGGGTCCCTTTTACCAGTGCACAAAGGGCTTCCACAACGCACTGCAGGGAAGCAAGGTCGGCATTCCGGAGAACCTGCTCGAAGGGTACGAGGCGACCAACGCCCGCAACGCCGAGAGGCTGCGTCCCGTCCTGGAGGAAGCGGACTACGTCTTCATCCACGACCCCCAGCCGGCGCCCCTGCTGGCCTATTGCCCGGGTCGCAAGGGGAGGTGGATCTGGCGCTTCCACATCGACGCCAGCCACCCCTATCGTCCGGTGTGGAAATACCTGAAGAAGTGGGTGGCCCCCTACGATGCGAGCATCTTTTCTCTGCCCGAGTTCGCCCAGCCCCTCGACCATCCCCAGTACATCATCGCCCCGAGCATCGATCCGCTGAGCGAGAAGAACCGCGACCTGTCCGCCGAGGAGGTGAAGGAGGTTTTCGACCGCTTCGGGTTCGATCCCGACCTGCCGATGATCCTGCAGGTCTCTCGCTACGATCGGTTCAAGGATCCCCTCGGGGTCATCGAGGCCTACAAGCTCGCCAGCAAGCTCACCCCCCTGCAACTTGTTCTCGCCGGGGGCGGGGCGAGCGACGACCCGGAAGGCGAGGCGGTGCTCAGTGAGGTCCACCGGGCCGCCGAGGGCGACCCCAACATCCACGTGCTGCTCCTGCCGGCCGATGCCCACCGCACCATCAACGCCCTGCAGCGGGCGGCCGACATCGTCCTGCAGAAGTCGGTACGCGAGGGTTTCGGCCTCACCGTGGCCGAGGGGATGTGGAAAGGCAAGCCGGTCATCGGCGGCGACACCGGGGGCATCCGCCTGCAGGTGATTAATCACTATACCGGATTCCTGGTGCAGACGCCGGAAGGTGCCGCCCTGCGCATCCGTTACCTCCTCCATCGGCGGGACATGCTCGAGGAGATCGGGGAGCGGGCCCGGCGCTTCGTTCGGGACAACTACCTCATCACCCGCCACCTGCGCGAGTACCTGACCCTGATGCTGGGACTGCACGACGGCCAGCGCGAGCGCATCGAGGTCGGGCTGTGAGTGGGGAGGGCATTCCGGAGTCGTTCTGGGACCGTCTGCGGCGCTCCGGCAGGAGGGCCCTGCTGCTCGACTACGACGGTACCCTGGCCCCTTTTCAGGTCGACCGGGACCGGGCCTGTCCCTATCCGGGGGTCCGGCAGGTCCTCGACGCCATCCTTTCCGAAGGCCGATGCCGACTCGTCGTGGTCAGCGGCCGGCCCGCCGAGGACGTGGTGTCTCTCCTGGGGCTCTCCCGCGCCCCGGAGGTCTGGGGCTGCCACGGTTGGGAGCGGTTGCTGCCGGAGGTCGGCCTGCAGCGTGGGGATCTGCCCGAGCCCGCGACCCGCGCCCTGAAGCAGGCGCGGGCCTGGGCCGAGGAGCGGGGGTACGGGGAGCGATGCGAGGTCAAGCCCGTCACGGTGGCTTTTCACTGGCGGGGCCTGGATGCCGGGGTCGTTGCCGCCCTGCGCGCGGAGGTCTCGGGGGTCTGGGGTCCCCTCGCGAAGCGGGGGGGGCTGGAGCTGCACCCCTTCGACGGCGGGCTGGAGCTGCGCTGTTCGGGGCGGGACAAGGGCTACGCGGTGCGCCGGGTCCTCGCCGAACTCGGGGCGAACGCGGCGGTGGCCTATCTGGGGGACGACCTGACGGACGAGGATGCCTTTGTCGCTCTTCGGGGGCGGGGCTTGGGGGTGCTGGTGCGGGATGAACCCCGTTCCACCGCCGCCGAGGCGCACCTTGCGCCTCCGGGCGAGTTGCTGGAGTTTCTGGAGAACTGGCGGGACGTCTGCCGGGAGAATGAATTGGAGTGATGATGGAGGGAAGCGAAAAACGCCTGGTGGTGGTCTCCAACCGGTTGCCCATCGTAATCGGCCAGGAGGAGGAGCAATGGACCATTACCCCCGGTTCGGGCGGATTGGTGACGGCCCTGACCCCGCTCATGAAGAGCAGCCGGGGGATGTGGATCGGCTGGCCCGGCTGCGGGGAAGAGGCGCCCCTGCAGGAGTTGTTCGATGACTTCGGCCGCGAGCAGGGCTACCGGCTTGGGGCCGTGCCCCTTTCCGAAGAGGAGGTGGAGAGGTATTACCAGGGCTTTTCCAACGAAGCCCTCTGGCCCCTGTTCCATGGCCTGCTTGGATTCTGTCGTTTCAGCCTCGAAAACTGGCAGACCTACCGGGAGGTGAACCGACGCTTCGCCGAGGTGGTCGCAGCGGAGAGTCCCCCAGGCTCGGACGACGTCATCTGGGTTCATGATTATCAGCTCGCCCTGGTCGGCGCAGGGCTGCGGGAGCTGGGGGCGGACCAGGCTCTCGGCTTCTTCCTCCACATTCCCTTCCCCTCCCTCGACCTGTACCGGCGCCTGCCCTGGAAGACGGAGATCCTTCGGGCCCTTCTGGAATACGACCTGATCGGGTTCCAGACCCTGCGCTACTGGCGCAATTTCGTCCAGTGCGTGACCGCCCTCGTCCCCGGGGTGGAGGTGCTGGCCCGGCAGCGCAACCAGACCCTGCTCAACGTGGGGGGACGGCAGGTGAAGGTGGGCCATTTCCCCATCAGCATCGATTTTAACGAATTCCACCAGGAGGCCCAGTCCCGGAATGTGGCCGAGGCGGCCTGGTACCTGCACGAGAACCTGGAGGGGCGTCAGCTGGTCCTGGGGGTCGATCGCCTCGATTACACCAAGGGGATTCCCGAGCGCTTTCTGGCCTTCGAGCGGGCCCTGGAGAAGTACCCCGATCTGCGTCAGAAGGTCTCTCTGGTCCAGGTGGTGGTGCCGAGCCGGACCCTGGTTCCCGACTACCAGAACCTCAAGGAGCTGCTCGACCAGACCGCCGGAAGGATCAACGCCCGCTTCGCCGAGTCGGGCTGGATGCCCATCCACTATCTGTTTCGCAGCCTCGATCGCACCCAGCTGCTGGCCCACTACCGCACCTCGGAAATCGCCCTCATCACCCCCCTGCGCGACGGCATGAACCTGGTGGCCAAGGAGTACTGCGCCGCATCGGTCGATCACAACGGGGTGCTGGTCCTCAGCGAGTTCGCCGGGGCCGCCGACCAGCTCGGCAGGGGGGCGCTGCTGGTCAACCCCTATGACATCGACGGCACCGCCGATGCCATCTATCGGGCCTTCTCCATGGAGCCGGAGGAGCGCCGGCGGCGCATGGAGCAGCTGCAGGGCCAGGTTCGCCGCAACGATGTCCACCGCTGGATGAGGCGCTTCCTCGACACCCTGGGCGGCCGGCGGCCGAGAGATTGAGGGCAATTGGTGCTTGCTTTTTGTCCGGTTATTTGTTAGTAAAGAAAAACAAATTCACTTTTGGGATCTTTTGATGCGCTTCTTTTTCGCCAGCTTTAGCAGCTTTTACTTTTGGTACGGCTTTTATTTTGGGTCGTCTGCCCGGGGTGAAAGTCTGTCGGCGTAAAGAAGAAGGATCACATCGCCAGATCAGGCAACCACGGGCAGACCTATTCCGGGTCTTCCGTGGTTTTTTCGTTTTGGATCGATGAATGAAAGGGCCGCCGGGGATACCGGGCGGCCCGTTTTGTTTAGAACCGTCCACCCATATCGATCCAGGAGGAGCTAAACCATGATCATCGTTATGCAGCAGGGGGCCAGCAAGGAAGAACTGGCCGAGGTCAAGAAGCAGATCCGCGAGTTGGGCTACACGCCCCACGTCATCCACGGCGAAACCCGCAACGTCGTCGGCGCGGTCGGCGACGAGCGGGGCAAGGCCGTCCTTCAGGCCCTCGAGTCGTTGCCGGGGGTCGAGAGCGTGGTGCCGATCCTCAAACCCTTCAAGCTGGCCAGCCGGGAGGTGAAGCCCGAGCCGAGCGCGGTGGAGATCGCCCCCGGACTGGCGGTCGGCGGCGACGAGCTGATCGTCATGGCCGGGCCCTGCTCGGTGGAGAGCGAAGAGCAGATCGTCGAGACCGCGCGGGCGGTCAAGGCGGCCGGGGCCCAGGTTCTGCGCGGCGGGGCCTTCAAGCCCCGCACCAGCCCCTACTCCTTCCAGGGGATGGAGGAGGAGGGCCTCAAGCTCCTCGACCTGGCCCGCCGGGAGACGGGCCTGCCCATCGTCACCGAGGTGGTCAACCCCCGCGACGTGGAGCTGGTGGCCCGCTACGCCGACGTCATGCAGGTCGGGGCGCGCAACACCCAGAACTTCGCCCTGCTCAAGATGCTCGGCCAGCTCGACAAGCCGATCCTCCTCAAGCGGGGGATGGCGACGACCATTCAGGAGTTCCTGATGAGCGCCGAGTACATCCTCTCCGAGGGCAACCAGAAGGTCATCCTCTGCGAGCGGGGCATCCGCACCTTCGAGACCGCCACCCGCAACACCCTCGACATCTCGGCGGTACCGGTCCTCAAGGCGCAGACCCACCTGCCGGTGATCATCGACCCCTCCCACGCCACCGGCCACGCCCACCTCGTCGCGCCCATGTGCTACGCCAGCGTGGCCGCCGGCGCCGACGGCCTCATCGTCGAGGTCCACCCCCAGCCGGAAAAGGCCTCCAGCGACGGGGCCCAGTCCCTGCGCCCCGAAGACTTCGCGGCGATGATGCGCAAGCTGGCCGAGTTCGCCGCGGTCTCCGGTAAGACCCTGCGGTTGCCCGAGGGGGCTTGACCGCCCTGCCCGGTGTCGGGTAGGGTTTCAGCTATCAGCTATCAGCTATCAGCTATCAGCTATCAGCTATCAGCTATCAGCTATCAGCTATCAGCGAAAAGGAGTCCCCATGTTCCTCATCCCCCTCAACCAGATCGAGAGCGTCGATCTGGTCATTCATGCCCTGCGGGCCGCAGGGGGCGAGGCCGACTGCACGGTCTGTCCCGCCCGCAAGGTTTGCACCAAACAGTGCCTGACCATCGCCGAGTCCGTTACCAGGATGGTCGGGGACGGGACCCTGCCCCATTTCGGCTCGGAGGACGAGCCATCCGAAATTCCCGACGGGGGAGAAAAGGAAGAGGCGAAGCCGGAAGAAAAGAAGGGGCCCAGCCTGAGGGTGGTCAAGTAACGACCTTCTCCCGGGTGCATCCTCCCAGGCGCAGGGGGGGCGGGTATGCCTAAAATGCCTATTCGTACATAGAAGCCTCCGGGTCTTTGCAACCCGGGGGTTTCTTTTTTTGTGCGCCAGGCATGGCGCAGGGGGGGGTAGTGTCAAGTCGTTATTCTTTTATTGTTTTTTGGGTCCTGTTTGCCGGCGAGTATAGTAGTCAACGCAATTGGCCACTTTCTCCTGGTTAATAGATCAACTCTCCACTGTCTCGACCATCTTTTGTCCTTCGCCCTTTTTGCCTTGCACATCGCTCAAAAATGCACAAAATTCTGGTCATTTCGTTAATTGCTGAAGTCAGGCGTTGCCACCATTTTTTCAATAAATGTTGAATCCACGCCATGGCAACAGGAAGGTGCCTGGGCATTTAATGTTGTCAATATCATTATGGTGTGATAACAAGAAGTGACGGTTTGGTGAGTGGTAATGGCCTTCTGTTTTTCAACCATTGGGTGCCTTCCCTCTCTCAAAATGGCAAATTTTTATCCTTTCGTCCATGGTAACTCCAAGTTGCAAGTGCACCACCCCGAGCTTCATCGAAGACCTCCTGGGGTGTCTGGTATCCAAGACACTTTCGAGGGCGGTATGTGAAAATTTCGGCGACCACAAAAAAGCCCAGAAGGCAAAGGTGCACTTTTTCATCGCAAACGGTTGGCCCCATCCCCCCATCAAAGTAATAACAGTGACCCTTTAAGATTTAACAGCGACAAATGCCTAAGTTTCCGATTTCTATTTCGGTCGCTATTAAACTCTTATTTGTCTTCCGCGGTTGATATTATGATGGTCTTTGCTAGGTACTTATTTTTTTCCTGTTTATCATTCCTGGTAATAATTGGCTGTTCGCCGGATTAATACACCATACTTTAAACATATTCACGGAGGACTCTATGTACTTTTTCCCACATATTCCCAAGAGTGGTGGGACAACAATTAAGGAATTGTTTTATGATGCTTTTTGCTTTAAGGACTGCATAAAGGTCTGGGATCCAAATTTTGGGGCTGACATTGATGGGTCTGGGTTTGCCTCTTTGCCCTTGGAGTATTTTTCAGGTAAAAAAGCAATAATTGGCCATCTATCTTTTCGTGACATGTTGAAAAATCCTTACATGGCCAGTCTACACAAAAGGGGCCATATAAAGCCAGTAACTGTCATCAGGGATCCGATAGAGCGAATTATAAGTGAAAGAAATTATAAATGTGCAATGACAAACCATCCATACCATAAAAGTACTTTGTCAAAGCCTCCAATAACAGACATAATGGAGCGGAAGGAAAATTTTCAAGTACAGTTTTTGCGTGAGGTTGACGACGAACCTGTTCGCTCGATTGTGAATAGGATGGAATGTTTTGCTATAAAAGGCTCTGAAGAGAAATTGAGAATTTGGCTTCAAAGAGAAACCAACAAAGAAATAAAAATTATTACACCTAAAAACGTAACACAAGAGAAGTTCCCAAACTATACCCCGTTAGATAAAAGCTTTCTGAGCAAGGAGGAGTTGAAGATTTTATATCAGAAGCATGAGGAGGACTTCCGATTGTATCGCTTAGCAAAGTAGAGTTGAGTCGTTTTATGAAATATTTTCAACTAAATCATGTTGTATTGTTGGGCTTTTCCAATGCCCAGGGATGCACATGTTCGCAGAAGAGAAACCGGCCGGCTACCACCCGCGCACACCGCAGCAGTCGCCTATCTGGACGCTGCACGACCGGCATTGTGGCAGTTTCGAGGGGCAGTACCAATAGCGGTTCGCCAGATCATACGGCTTCTTCCGGTTGGTCGTCAGAGATGTCGTCAAGGATTATCTCAAGTGCGGCGACCTGCGTGAAGGTTTTGCCCGCGTTCGCTGTCCCGATTGTCGCCATGGTACCTACTCGCCTTCAGCTGCCGGGGGCGCTGGTTCTGCCCCAGCTGTCACAGCAAAAAGGGGATCCAGTTTGGCTAGCACCTGAAGGATGTCATCCTTCACCCTGTCCCTCACCGGCAGTACTTCTTCAGCATCCCCATCATTTTGCGACCTGATTTCAAGTACGACCGCCAGTTGCTAAGCAGGCTCTGCCTCTGCGCCAATATGTGTCTCCTTTCCTTTTTCCAAACGGTGCTCGGTGTTAAAGGGGGGGGGCATCGGGGCTGTGACTGGTGCGGTATTACGGATGGTATTACAACCGGGCACGGGGGGATCGGCTACTGCGAAACTTGAAAGGGGTGTTGAGGCGGGTGAAGGGTTTCTGTCCGATCCCCCGGTGGAGGCTTTAGGCGTCGCGGAGCATAAGCCGCGACGGATTCCTTTAAAGGTCTGGCGCGAATGCATCAAGAAGGTCTGGGAGGTCGATCCGCTGGCGTGTCCGCACTGTGGGGCTGAGATGGAAATCGTCAGCTTCATCAACGAAGCGGTGGTGATTCGGCGGATATTGGAACACCTCGGGTTCTGGACGAAGGTCAAGCCGGTGACCCGGCCACCCGGCGCCGATGGTCGGATGCGATTATTCTGCCTCTCAGCCGTCGCGACGCTGCCGCCCGATGCCGCCGGCCGGTTCGCACCGCTCTGCGGAGGGGGCAGAAGAGGCATGGAGAAAGGCAAAAAAGGGGTTCCTCCCCGTCCCCTCCTGCGATCACCCGAGACCTCTATCATGGCCCGGAACTGATGAAGATTGACGGATTAAAAAGATATGTGCTAAAAAGATGACCTGCTCTAATCGGCCCTGAAAGACGACTCAAGGGCCTTTATATGCTGAAGTCGCTTGGATCAGGGAACCGGTACTGGTTTTGGCGGCTTTTTTTCGATTTGTGAGGGCAAAGGGAACGCTTTGACCCGGCCAGCGGGTGGCCGGCGAAGCCCGCTCCCTGCCGAACCGCACCGAGAGAACCGAGGGGGGAGATCCACAATGAAACGAATGGCCAAGGGCATCCTGTTCACCCTGATCCTCACCGCCGTGATGGCCGGCGCATCCCACGCCGCCATCCCGGCCGCCGACCGGGAGGCGCTCATCGCCCTCTACAACAGCACCGGCGGGGACAACTGGACCAACAACAGCGGCTGGAAGGACGGACCGCTGGAGGCCGACGGGTTCGCGGCGGTCGGCTCGGAATGCACCTGGTTCGGCATCATGTGCTATGGAACCAGCCAGGTCAGCCAGATCTCCATGAGCAGAAACAATCTCGTCGGGCCCATTCCGGTCGAAATCACAGACCTGGCGCAACTCCAGCACATAAGGCTCGACTACAACAACCTCACCGGGGCGATCCCGCCCCAGATCTCTGCCCTGTCAAATTTAAGGTCCTTGGACCTCTACTACAACCAGCTGACCGGCCCCATCCCGCCGGAGGTAGGGGCGATCACCAACCTGACCCGCCTGCACTTGGGATGGAACGACTTCGGAGGCTCGATCCCCCCGGAACTGGGTAACCTGGTCAACCTGCAATGGCTTGACCTCTATAAATGCCAATTGTCCGGAGACGTCCCCTCCGAGTTGACGAATCTTTCCCAACTCCACCACCTGAACCTTGCCCAAAACGGTCTGACCGGAAGCGTCAACTTCCTAACGGCATACCCTCTGCTGCGGTACACAAATCTTAACTACAACCAATTCTCCGGGACCATTCCTCCCGGGTTGGGCTCCCTGAGCGACCTTACACATCTCGATCTTCACTCCAACAAGCTCACCGGTGCCATCCCTCCGGAACTGGTGAACCTGTCCGGCCTGACTTACTTGAATCTGGGCCACAACCAGCTAAACGGACACATCCCCCAGGCACTGGGGAACATGCCGGGCCTCACCTACCTGTTCCTCGACAATAACAAGTTGAGCGGCGAGATCCCCCCGGAACTGGGGAACCTCCCTGCATTGAAGAGCCTGTCCCTTTCCAAGAACCAGCTCATGGGCGCCATTCCCAAAGAGTTGGGCAACCTCCTCTCCCTCAATCAGCTCAACGTGCACGCCAACCAATTAAAAGGGGAAATGCCCTACGAGCTGTCAAACCTGACCGGTCTGACGTTCCTGCAGATCCACTGGAATGCCCTTTACACCTCAAACCCTCTTCTCAAAGAGTTCGTCGATACACATTCCCAGAGCGGATGGCTTGATGCGCAGGCTCTGCCACCTGAGAACTTCGGGGTGTCCAACCAGACGGAAAATTCCGTCTCTTTGACATGGTCCCATATCCCCTACCAGTGGGGGCAAAAGGGCTACGAGCTGTACTTCGCAACGGCCGAGGAGGGGCCCTACACCCTTGTTGACACCCTCCGGTATTCCTCTAAAACCGTTGACAACCTCGATCCTGCCACCACCTACTACTTCCGCCTGCGCAGCTTTACCGACAGCAACCCGTACAACCAGAATCGGGTTGTCAGCGACTTCGCACCCGTCGTCACAGCCAGCACCGCCGGCACCCGCGACATCGAGGTCGCGCCCCTGTCCCACGACTTCGGCCTCGTCGGCAGTGGGTCGGCGGCCTCGCAGGTCTTCACGGTCTCCAACGTCGGCACCGCCGACCTGACCCTCCTCGGCATCGACTTCGGCGGGGCAAGCAGTAGCGACATGGCCTTCGTCTCCCCACCGGCCCTCCCCCTCCTTCTGGCAGCCGGGGCCAGCGCTCAGTTCGAGGTCGGCTATGCGCCCACCACAACCGGAGCCGCCTCGGCCACCGTCGTCGTCTCCAGCGACGACCCGGACGAGGGCACGCTCGAGATCACCCTGAGCGGGACGGGCCTTTTCGATCCCCCCGCCGCCGACGCCGGCCTGGACCAGACCGTTCACGTCGGCTCCCCGGTGCTCCTCGACGGGTCCGGCTCCAGCGATCCCGACGGCGCCTACCCCCTGAGCTACTCCTGGCAGATGGTCAGCCAGCCGGCCGGCAGCACCGCCGCCCTGGCCGCCGCGGACACGGTCAGCCCGTCCTTCACCCCCGACGTCGTCGGCGACTACACGGTCGAACTGATCGTCACCGACAGCATGGGACTGGTCAGCGCGAGCGCGGACCAGGTCGTGCTGAGCACCTACAACTCGGCGCCGGTCGCCGACGCCGGCGCGGACCAGGCCGTCACCCTGACCGGAACGCTGGTCACCCTCGACGCGACCCAGAGCTACGACGACGACGGCGACGCCTTCTCGGTCCTCTGGAGCATCGCCGCCAAACCGGCTGGCAGCGCGGCGACCCTCTCCGACCAGGCCTCGCCGACCCCCCAGTTCGTCGCGGACGCCCACGGCGATTACCTCTTCTCGCTCGTCGCGACGGACGTCTTCGGCGCCGAAAGCGCCCCGGCCACGGTCACCGTCTCCTTCGCCAACCTCCCCCCCGTGGCCGATGCCGGTGTGAACCAGTCCGGAGAGCTCGGGGAGACCATCTACCTGGACGGCACGGGTAGCTCCGACGCCAACAACGACCCGCTGACCTTCAGCTGGAGCTTTGCCTCGCTGCCGGACGGCAGCGGCGCCCTGCTCGGCGATCCGCTCTCCTCCCAGCCGAGCTTCACGGCGGACCAGCCCGGGCTCTACGTGGTGAGCCTGGCCGTCAGCGACGGCTCGGACAGCGCCACGAGCAACATCGAAGTGCTGATCGTGGACAGCCCGGCGACGGTCTCCGAGGTCCTGGACACGGCGATCGAGACCATCAACGAACTGGACCCCGCCAGCTTCAGCAACGGCAACCAGCAGAACACCATGACCAAGAAGATGGCCGTCGTCATCGGGATGGTCGAGGATGCCTACGCCGACGTCGACGCGGGGCTCTTCGCCGAGGCGCTGAGCAAGCTCGAGAACGACGTGCTGAAAAAGACCGACGGCTGCGCCACCAAGGGCGCCCCGGACAAGAACGACTGGATCATGGACTGCACCGACCAGGGCCTGGTCTATCCCATCATCATCGATGCGGTCGACAGGCTGCAGGCCCTGCTGTAGGATTGAAACGTAGCGATAAAAAGGCCCCGCCTCCCGGGAGGCGGGGCCTTTTTGCTTTTTCTCGGGCACCGGGCCAACCGGGTCTCCCTGCCCAGGCGCCCGCGCCGGTGGAGAGATCGGCTCTATTTTTTCCACCAACCGCGCTTCATCGGGGATCTCGCCGGTCTGCTTTTTCGAATAGGCCAGCGTTCCGTCCACGACGACCTCGAACACCCCCCGCTCGACTCGATCAACTGGACCTCCGCAGCCATCGCCCTCTGGACGAAGGTCAAGCCGGTGACCCGACCATCGCCGGCGCCGATGGTCGGATGCGATTATTCTGCCTATGAGCCTGTCGATGGCGGCTGGGGCGGTTATGAAGAGCCGTGCATTCGGTTGATTTGAATAGGATGGGAGGGAGGTTGCGGCGGAAGTGTGGTCGGAATAGGCTCTCAGGGCCTGGATTTTGAGGCTTTTGGGAGGGTTGTTTGCCGGGCGGGGGGGCGTTTGGGGGATGCTTGAGTTGACAGCCCTAATGAATGAGTAGTAAAAGTTGTGGGTCGAAGGGGGGGCGGCGAAGCGGCCCATTTCAGGCGCCTGCGGCGCCGACCCCGAAAAAGCAGATTCCTATCACCCTCTCGGCGCCAGGCGCGGAGCCTCCGTGTAGACGATCACCGCCTTCAGCAGGGAGGCGCTGTGACCCAGTTGCGCGTAGGCCTCCTCTTCTGTCGGAAGCCGCTTCTCGGCCCTGATCCTCTCTCCCAGTTCCCTGGCCAGGTTCGCCACCCGGGCCACCTCGCGCGCCAGATCCGCCTCGGATCGCACCGTCACCGGGTAGGTCTCGATCCGGCCGGGGCGCTCCAGGATGCCGGCATCGACCATTCCGTCGATCTTCGCGTGGTTCTTCCTGTTGAAGGCGTCGTACTCGGTGTTGTGCAACGGCATCGAGAGGTCGCCGAGGTAGTGGGCGGCGAATCCCAGGTGGTATTCGCCGTACTTCCCCTCGGCTTTCGCACCCATGTAGTCCCGGACCGAGGCGAGGATGGCCCCGTAGAGGTGGCCGCGCGGCTCGATCGTGTTGTAGCGACCCGCCTGGCGAAGGACGGCCTCGGCGGTGACGACCGTCCCGGTCCGGTTGTTGACGTAGTGGTTGTGCTGCTCGGTCAGCCCGGCCTTGAGCTTCGCCATGTCCGCGCCGGTGGCGTTGTACCACTTGGCGTAGCCCGCGGCCCTGGCGACGGCGAGGTGGGTTTCGTCGTGCCAGGCGGCCGAGTCGACCGCCCAGAAACAGACGCAGAGCGCAAGGATTGTGGCACTTAGCCTGGACAATTATTTTCTCCCGAGGTTTTCCCCAACGGACCAGAAATGCCTCCGCATTTCCGACTTGTGATGGGGACGGTTTCTGAAGATTCATCTTAGAACAAGCAGATCTGTTTGCGAATACCTTTTCTTGATGTCCCCCGCCGCAGGAGGGTCATTGATCCCACCTGGAAAAGGGGGCCGCCGGGGGGCGGTTTTCTCCGGCTGGCAGAGCGCGCAAATTCAGCCGTTTACGGCGTTGACAGGGGGGGGCAAAAGGTCTAAGATTCTCGCTTCTGAAAAAGATGGCGCCGCCTTGCCCGGTGCCAGGACCACCTTTTGACAGGAGCGCCCATGAAGGTCCTCATTACCGACGAAATTTCCCAGGAAGGGCTCCAGCCCCTCCTTGACGACCCCCGCGTGGCCGTCGATGTCCGCCTCGGCCTGCCGGTGGAGGAACTCCACCAGATCATCGGCGGCTACGAGGCGATCATCACCCGCAGCGGCACCCGGATCGACACCGCCCTGCTCGAGCACGCCGCCAGCCTCAAGATCGTGGCCCGCGCCGGGGTCGGCATCGACAACGTCGACGTCGAGAGCGCCAGCAACAAGGGGATCATCGTCGTCAACGCCCCCTTCGGCAACGTCAACTCGGCGGCCGAGCACACCATGGCGATCCTTCTCTCTCTCTGTCGCAACGTCACCGTCGCCAACGCCAGCCTCAAGGGCGGCGACTGGAAGCGCGCCCCCTTTACCGGCTCGGAGCTGAAGGGCAAGACCATCGGCGTGATCGGCCTCGGCAAGGTCGGCGGCCGGGTCGCCCGGCGCTCCAAGGCCTTCGAGGCCGAGGTCATCACCTGCGACCCGTACATCTCGGAGAAGCGCGCCGAGGATTTCGGGGTCAAGCTGGTCAGCCTCGACGACATCGTGCGCTACTCCGACATCATCACCGTTCACACCCCCCTCAACCAGGAGACCCGGGGGATGATCTCCGGGGACCATTTCGAGCGGATGAAGGACGGGGTGATCGTCGTCAACTGCGCCCGTGGCGGCATTATCGAAGAGGCGGCGATGCTCGCCGCCCTGGAGAGCGGCAAGGTGGCCGGCGCGGCCTTCGACGTCTGGAGCGAGGAGCCGCCCAGTTCCGAGGTCCTCAAAAAGCTCATCGGCCACCCGCGCATGCTGGTGACCCCCCACCTGGGGGCCAACACCTTCGAGGCCCAGAAGAACGTGGCGGTCGACGTCAGCCGGGAGATCATCAACTACCTCGACGGGCGGCCCATGGAAAACGCCGTCAATATTCCCAAGTTCGACCCCGACCTGATGGACCACATGAAGCCCTTTATGGGCCTGGTGAGCAAGATCGGGGAGTTCGTCGCCCAGCTCGCGCCCCCCAATCCCGCCAAGGCCATCTTCGCCTACAACGGCAAGATCGCCCGTTACGACTGCGCCCCCCTGACGGTCTGCGGCCTGGCCGCCCTGCTCAACCGGCAGACCGAGCAGGAGGTCAACATGGTCAACGCCCGCCTGGTGGCCAAGACCATGGGCCTCGCCGTGGAGGAGGTGCGCACCACCGAGTCGGAGTCCTTCTCCAGCCTGGTCACGGTCACCGTCGAGACCCCCGAGGGGCGGCGCACCATCGCCGGTACCCTCTTCGAGGGAATCCCCAAGATCGTCAAGATGCGCGATTTCCAGACCGACTTCACCCCCGAGGAGCATATGCTGGTGATCAGCTACGCCGACCGGCCGGGCCTGCTCGGCAAGATCGGCACCATCCTCGGGGAGGCCAGCGTCAACATCGGCAACATGAGCCTGGGGCGGCGGGCCAAGGCGGGCGAGGCGATGGTGGTCCTCTCCCTCGACACCCCCGCCGACGAGGCGACCCTGGATCGGATCGCCAAGGCGGTCGACTCCCATTTCATCAAGGCGGTGCAGATGCGCTGAGACCGGGCAAGCTGTAAGCTGTAAGTTGTCGGATCGAGAAAGGCGACTCCCGGGTGGGAGTTGCCTTTTTTTGTTTTTAGGGGGTTTCGCGAGGTGGAGATTTCCCTCTGCGCAGCGGAGGGGACCCCCGTCACCGATGGGGGGCAAGGTGTCGGGGGCGTCCTTGGGTCCAGGGGGTTGGGCGGGCAATCCCCTGGTCGCCTGCGGGGGCGAGTCCCCGCCATCGACAGGCCAAAGATGGACGAATCCTCGGAGATTCCGAAATGGTGGCAAAGGAAGAGCTCAGGACAAAAAGAGGGGCCGTTCGCAGGAAGGGATGAGGCCGCGCTCCTCGGCGCGCCGCAGCAGATCCTCCACCGCCCCCACCCCCTCCTCCCCGAGGTTGAGGGAGAAGTCGCTGACGTAGAGGTCGATGTGGCTGGCGACCACCTTGTTGTCCAGTTCCTGGGCGTGGTGCCCGATGTAGGCCCTCGTCTCTTCGGGGTGAGCGCGGGCGTACTTGAGGCTGCTTCGGATGGCCCGGTCGATCAGGCCGATCATCTCCGCCCCGAGGGAGCGGCGGGCGAGGATGCCGCCGAGGGGGATGGGGTGGCCGGTCTCCTCTTCCCACCAGCGGCCGAGGTCGCAGAGCTCGACGAAGCCCTGGTCGAGGAAGGTGAAGCGCGACTCGTGGATGATGACCCCGGCCTCGGCCTCGCCGGCGGCGACGGCGTCCATGATCTCGTGGAAGGGGAGGACCAGGACGTCTTCGTAGCCCTCGCCGTAAAGCTGGAGGAGGAGGTTGGCGGTGGTGAGTCGCCCCGGGATGGCGATGCGCCTGCCCCTGAGGGCCTCCATGGTGGTCTTTCCCCGGCTGATGACGAGGGGTCCGCAGCCCCGTCCCAGGGCGCCGCCGCTGCGTAGCAGGGCGTATTCGGAGCGAAGGTGGCCCAGGGCGTGGTAGGAGACCTTGGTCAGGTCCAGGGCCCCGGACAGGGCGAGCTGGTTGAGGGTCTCCACGTCTTCGAGGCGCTCTCGGACGGCGAGGCCCGGCAGGGGAATCCGGCCGTGGATCAGGGCGTAGAAGATAAAGGTGTCGTTGGGGCAGGGGGAGTAGCCGAGGGTCAGGGTCCGGGTCATGCGAAGGGACTCCCCGGCTGCCAGCTGGCGAGCAGGTCCTTGGTCGCTCGCTGGGCGATGTCGGCGCCGCCCTTCAGGTCCCAGCGGGACAGGTCCCGGTCTTCCACAAGGTTGGAGATGCCGCGGATTTCAAGGAAGGGGATTCCGTAAACGGCGCAGATCTGGGCCACCGCCGCGCCTTCCATGTTCTCGCAGATGCCGCCGGTGCGGCGGGCCATTGTCGTCCCGGCCGCTTCGGTGCCCGAGCAGGTGGAGACGGTGACGAAGCCTCCCGTCGCCAGGGTTCGGCCGGTGATCGCGGCGGTGCGTTCAAGGGCGGGGCGGGCCGATTCCAGCCGGGAGGGGTCGGCGGGGAAGCGGTTGAACAGTGGGCGACCGTCCCGCTTGACGAGAGGCAGTCCGATTTGGTCCATATCCTGGAACACGCCGGGGGCGAGAACCCCTTCGTCGCCGTAGATTTCCTCTGTGGCCAGGGCCAGGTCGCCGACCGCGAGACCGCTTCCCGGGTACGCTCCCCCGCAGCCCAGGCTGATGACCGCGGCGGGTTGACAGGATGTGAGCAAGGTGGCGGTGGCGGCCGCGGCGTTGGCCTTGCCCACCCCGCTGTGGAGCAGCTGAACGAGCTGCCCGTGCAGGGGGCCCAGAAAGAGGTCCCAGCCGCCGCTGCGGCGCACTTCGCAGGGCGCCATTGCTTTGCGCAGCAGTTCGGTTTCCATGGGGATGGCGGCGATAAGGGCGATCATGGCTTCAGGAGAAAGGTAACAGGTTCTAGGTGAAAGGCAAAAGGCTGCAGGAGTCCACGCGAACGAAAGCAGTCCTTCCCTTTTGCCCGGCTGTCTTGACCCTGGGACGTACAGCCTGGTTCCGTCGGTCCGGGGCGGGAAAAGGTGTGCAGTTGCCCGGTCAGAGCCCCTCCCGGCTCAGGTTGCAGGCTTGAACCAGCCCTGGCGGATCAGGTCGCGGCGCAGGTAGGCGCCCTGGTTGCGGACCATGCCCCGGTACCAGAAACGGTCATCCTGAGCCGGCCCGGGCCCCGGAGGGTCGAGACGCTTGCGCCGGTCGGTCAGGTTCTGCTGGAACTTCTCGTCTGAACTGGCGATGATTTCGCGCACCTTGCCGGAGAGGGTCGCGGGGATCCCCTCCAGGACGTACTCGATCATGTCCCGCAGTTTAAGCCCCTGGCGATAGTCCCAGAGGTCCCCTTCGAAGGCGGTGGAGCATTCGCTGACGAAATCGTCCCAGTCCAGAAGCAGGGTGCCGAAATCCTCCTCGGCGAACTCGGCGAGGTCGGGGTTTTCCTGGAGGCGCGCCTCAATCAGGTCCTGCTCCTTTTTGGAGAGGAAGAAGGAAAGACTCTCCTCCACGGGGTACATGTCGAGAAGTTGGGTGACCTCCCCGCAGAAATGGACATAGTCGAGTTCCGTTTCGCTGAGGGCGCTGAAGGGCTGGGGGAGGGTGCCCTGGGGATGGCACAGCAGCGAGAGGTGATCGTGTCCAAGGTCGGTGGGATAGAGCAGGTCCGAGCGGTGATGAAGGCCGTGGCGGGCCAGCATGTCCGTGACCCGGAGGTGGTTGCCGGTAAAGAAGGTGAGGACCTTCTCTTCCGAGTAGAACAGTTCCATGCCCGCCCGGTTGTTAGCCAGCCCGAATCCGACGAAGCCGTCGTGGATGAGGCGGGGCAGGTAGGGTTCGAGGGTCTCCAGGATCTCGTTGGTGGGGAGGTAGGGGGAGTAGTAGACCGCCGGAAGGGGTTGCTCGTCAGGGGCCGCTTCGTGTTCCTCCTGGTAGAACTCCAGGATCAGGAAGGACTCCTCCGGAAGGCAGTCGGCAAAGGAGCGGAAGACCCCGGGGACCTTGGCGGCGCCGGAGACAGCGGTGAAGCGAAAGGAGTCGCTCGAATTTTCAATCGGGGAGTAGTCGTAACCCTCCCGCAGGCGCCGGACCCGGCGCCGCTCGTTGGGCCAAAGGCGGATGCCTAGAGGCCAATCGAAAGGTTCAACTTGCAAGGATGTATGTACCTCGTTGGAATTGATGTCGTGTGGAAAGGGGCTGGAATCTCCCGCAGAAGCGCCATGGACCAGAATTAAAGTAGTGGATCCGGAGAAAAAAGTCAATATGCCTCCGGTCGTTCTGAGCCGTCCTGGCGGGGGCTTGGTGGAGGGGGGGATTGAAAAACAAAACGAAAGTTTGAAAATCCGGGTGCGATGGAAGGGGGCCGAAGGCGGGGAAGGGGAGGCGGCTAAGTAGTTAAAGCGGCTCTTTAATCTGAATAAATGTTTTTATCTAAGGTAAATAATTTTATTGACAATTTCGACCATTTCCGTTATATCCTCCCCGAATAGAACTTCTTTTTATTTTTGGTGGGAAATAGCATCCTGCGCGCGAGCCTTCTGTCCGGCAGCCCCGGGAGGGGTTCGGCGGCGTTTGGCGTTTTTCACGGAACCGTATCGTTTTTGGCGGTTTCAGGCAGTCCGAGTTGTCGATAGGCTGGTTCGCAGCACAGAGAGTCGTTTTCCGGAGATCCGTTCATTTATTTATTCAAAAGGGATGACCGAAATGTCCAAAAAATTGATCAAACCTTCCTTGAAGAATCCTTTGGCGCCACGGGAGGAAGTCGAATTCAACATCCCGGGGGAAATCGCCGGTGCGACCGGCGGCTATGAAGAGGTCATGAAAGAAGGCTACGAGCTGATCCAGCGTCCGGTCAAGTCGGTCGCCGTCGGACAGATCGAGAAGCAGCACTTCAAGAAGCGCATGACCGTCTGGGAGCGGATCAAGGTTCTCACCGACGAAGACCCGAACATTCTGTTCCAGAACTGGGGCAAGAATCTCGACGGCGCTTCCCTGGTCACCGGCATTCTCAATATCGGCGGCCGCGACGTCGCCCTCTACGGGCACGATTTCACCGTCCGCGCCGGCTCCATCGACGCCACCAACGGCAGCAAGCTGGCCAAGCTCTTCAACATGGCCGGCGAGAAGGGGATCCCGGTTCTCGGCATGAACGACTCGGCCGGGGCCTTCGTGCCGGCCGGGGTCGGCGGCCTTGACGGCTACGCCGAGGCCTTCACCGCCCTGCGCAAGATCAGCGGCGTGGTCCCCTCTATCATGTGCATGTTCGGCTTCAACGCCGGCGGCGGCTCCTACCTGCCTCGCCAGGGCAGCTTCGTCATCCAGCCCGAGGATACCTTTTTCGGCCTCACCGGCCCCGGCGTCGTCAAGTCGGTCCTCGGCGAGGACATCACTCCCGAGGAGCTGGGCGGCCCGAAGGTTCACGGCAGCTCCGGCGTGGCCGACCTGACCGTAGCCGACGAGACGGCGGCCCTGCGCACCGCGGTGCGCCTGCTGAGCTACCTTCCCGACAACAATTTCTCCATGGCGCCCTTCCAGGAGACGAGCGATCCTCTCGAGCGCAAGACCTGGGAGATCAACACCCTGCTCAAAAAGGCCTTCAACTCGCCGACGGGCTTCAACACGCCTTTCGACGTTTCCATCGTCATCCAGCAGATCTGCGATCACGGGGATTACTTCGAGATGCAGCCGGGCCGCGCCCGCGAAGCGATCACCGCCTTCGGCCGCCTCGGAGGCAACGTGGTCGGTTTCGTCGCCAACAACTAGGCGGTCGCCTCAGGCCAGATCGATTGCGACTCGGCGGTGAAGATCGCTCGGTTCGTGCGTTTCTGCAATATCTACAATATCCCGCTGATCTTCATGGAGGATACCACCGGCTTCCTCCCCGGGCGCGAGCAGGAGGCCCGCGGCATCGTTCAGGCCGGCCGCTCGATGCTCGACTCGATCGTCGACGTTCGCACCCCGCGCATCCTGCTGATCCTGCGCAACGCCTTCGGCGGCGCCTACGCCTCCTACAACAACTACCCGACCGGCGCCGACCTGGTACTCGCCCTGCCGACGACCCGCCTGGCGGTCATGGGGCCGGCGGGCAAGGAGTTCGTCTACAAGGGCGAGCTGCGCAAGCTGCGCGGTTCCCTCTCCGAGATGATCAAAAAAGGGGCGGCCGAGCGCATCGCCGCCGGCATGGACGGGACCGAGGCCAAGAAAGACGCCGAGAAAGAGGCCGCCGATTGGCTCAAGGCCCAGGAGGCGGAGCTCAACCTGCGCTACGAGAAGGAACTGATGAACCCGAAGGAGGGTCTGGCCCTCGGCTCCATCTCCTCGATCGTGATGCCGACCGACCTGCGCCAGGAGCTCGGCAAGAACATGAACTTCCTCCTCCGCCATTACAAGCCTTCGGCGTGGCAGGGCGTCCAGCGCGAGTTCCACTAGGCTGGCGAGGGGGCTATTGAATGAAAGCGAACGTAGGTTTCGATTTGGAGATAAAACCGATGGCACAGACGACTGACTACTATCAGAATAATCCGCTGATTCACCGCGATCGCCGCTTGAGCCTCTCCTCCTCCGAGTGGGTCCGCTCTTTCTCCTGCGAGGAACTCAAGCCCCTGATCGTCT
Organism: Desulfuromonas sp.; assembly: GCF_002868845.1. Lineage (NCBI taxonomy): Bacteria > Pseudomonadati > Thermodesulfobacteriota > Desulfuromonadia > Desulfuromonadales > Desulfuromonadaceae > Desulfuromonas > Desulfuromonas sp. The sequence continues at coordinate 46,822 of NZ_PKUB01000041.1, read as the reverse complement.
GCCGCGGCCCGATCCGCAAGGAGGCGATGGACGTCTACGACGAGATGGGGATTGCCCACTACGGCATTCTCCTCTCCGAGAAGGACTCGATCGTCTATCCCAACGCCCTTTCGCCCGAGCTGCGCAAGCTGACCGACAACAGCCGCGTCCACCGGGTTCCCGACTACACCGGGGCCAGCAAGGAGGAGCGCATCGAGCGCATCGGGCAGATTATCTCGATTGCGAAGGACAACGGCTACGACGCGATTTTCGCCGGCTACGGTTTCATGGCCGAAGACGATGAGTTCGTCGCCGCCATCGAGGACGCCGGGCTCAAGTTCATCGGCCCCTGCGCCGCGACCCAGCGCGGCGCAGGCAAGAAGGACGAGGCGAAGCGCACCGCCCTCTCCGTCGACGTCTCGGTCACCCCCGGCATCGACAACGTCACCGCCCGCACCCTGGTAAAGAAGCATCCGAGCCGCGAGGCGCTGCTGGCGCTGGTCAAGGCCGAGGGGCTCAAGGTTGACGCCAAGGTGCTCAAGGACGAGACGCTCTCTCTCGAAGAGTTGGCCGACAAGATCCTTTTCGCCTCCTACGACAAGGGGATCGACCTCTTCTCCATGGAAGAGCTCGGCGCCCAGGTCGAGGCCGAATGTGCGGCGATGTTCAAGGACTATCCCGGCGCCCGGATCCGCCTCAAGGCCATCGGCGGCGGGGGCGGCAAGGGGCAGCGGATCCTCGGCGCGTCCCTGCTGACCAAGAAAAACCCGACCGACGCCGACGTCAAGAAAGCCGCCGCCGACGCGCCGGAGCTGGTTCGCGAGGTCCTGCTCGAGGTCAAGGCGAACGGCGTCGGCGACAACAAGAACGTTCTCGTCGAGCTCAACATCGAGCAGACCCGGCACAATGAGATTCAGCTTCTCGGCAACGGCGAGTGGGCGATCGCCCTCGGCGGCCGCGACTGCTCCCTGCAGATGCACGAACAGAAGCTGCTCGAGATCTCCGTGACCCAGGAGGCTTTGGCGCTTGAAATCGAAAAGGCCAAGAAGGCCGGCCTCAAGGCTCAGGTCAAGGCCCTGGAGTCGGACCTGAAAGTCCTCAAGCGGATGGAGGAGGAGTCGGAGCGCTTCGGCAAGGCCGTCGGCCTCGATTCGGCCTCGACCTTCGAGTGCATCGTCGACGGCAGCCGCCACTACTTCATGGAGGTCAACACCCGCATTCAGGTCGAGCACCGGGTGACCGAGCTGGTCTACAGCCTCAAATTCACCAACCCCAAGGACAAGAACGATTTCTTCATTGTCGAGTCGCTGGTCGAGGCGATGGCTCTGCTCGCTGAGCACAAGGAGCGCCTTCCCCGTCCGGAGCGCCTGCCCCGTTTCGGCGCCGGCGCCGAGGCCCGGCTCAACGCTACCGACTGCTCCCTGTCGCCGAGCGCCGGCGGCGTCATCCGCTACTGGTCGACCCCGATCGAAGGGGAGATCCGCGATGACCAGGGGATTTGCATGGTCAACCCCGACACCGGCCAGTTCATGCGCTACACGGTTGCCGGAGCCTACGATTCCAACATCGCCCTGCTCCTGACCAAGGAGAAAGACCGCCTCGAAAGCTACAACCATCTGTCGAAGGTCCTGCGCAGCACGACACTGCGCGGTACCGACCTGGCGACCAACCTCGAGTTCCACTACGGCCTGGTCAACTGGTTCATCGGCAACAACGTGATGGCCAAGCCGACAACCCGCTTCGTCGTTCCCTACCTGACTCTCGTCGGCAAGCTGAAGGAAGAGGCCGCCAAGCTCGACGTTGTCTATGCGTTCCTGGCCATGAAGAAGCACTACGGCAAGCTCTACGGCGGAGAGCCCGAAGCGGCAAAATCGGTTTCGGAGACCCTCGACCGCAAGGGCACCCTGCTGACCCGGCCGATGGAGAAGCTGTTGGCAGACCCGCATCTCCTTTCCGGCTGGTTGAGCCTCAACAGGCAGAACTTCAAGCTCGAGAAGGGCAAGGTCCTCTGGCTGCGAAATCCCCTGGTTATCCTGGAAGAGACCTACGAGTACCTGCACATGACCTGGCGTCCCGAGGCCCCGGCCGCCGAGGTGATCTGGACGCATGACCGCGATCTGCTCGAAAGCGCCCTCGCCTTCTACGCCGAGCTTCGCAAGACCTTCGGTCTGGAAAAGGGCGAGTTCCTCAAACTTAACGAACTGCTGAACAGGGAAAAACCCCAGGGCGGTTACGATGCGCAGACCTGGGCCCAGGTCCAGTCCGCCCACCAGGGCTACGAGATCGGCAACGAACTTCTCGGCATGCTCTTCATGGTTGCCCAGAAGACCAACTTCTACGATTTTAAGGTCGAAGATGATCTCGAGGTGACGATTCCCGAATATCTGAACGATCCAGACCTCCAGGCGGCGATGAAGAAGGTGCTGGTTCCCCCGCCGGCGACCAAGGCCGACGAAATCGTCACGCCGGGCGGCGGCATGTACTACGCCCAGGAGGCCCCGGGAATGCCGCCCTTCGCCAAGGAAGGCGATCATTTCGAGAAGGGCCAGCCGCTCTTTATCCTCGAGGTCATGAAGATGTTCAACAAGGTCCCGGCACCCTTCTCGGGGACCATCGACAAGATCCTCATCGAGGGGGGCGACGGGGTCATCGTCCAGAAGGGGCAGCCGCTCTTCAAGGTGACCCCTGACGAGAAGTTCGTCGATGTCGATCCGAAGGCGATCGAAAAGGAAAAGCGTGGTCGGACCGCTGAATACCTGGAGGCTGTGCTCTAGAGCGCGATAGCGCTAACGGTCCCAAAGAATCACCTGGAGAGACATTCAAGCCCCGCCTGATCCAGGCGGGGCTTGTTGTTTCGGGGGCGGGTTTGGAGTCGATTTGCTGAAAGCGGGAAACGGTCCCTTCCCGTGGGCGCTAGGCCGGGAAAAGGGGGTCCCGCCCGGATTCAGGCGATAGAGGCCCACTCCGGACTAGAGGGGTTGTCCAGTGGGGGGATCAGGCGACCCAGCAGTAATCGTCCCCTTCAACGCATTCAGAGGTTGCTTCGAGGAACGATTTTTCCTGGGAATCCTTGACGACCTCCGAAACGCCGTGGTTGACCGACCAGGTCGTTCCGCAGATATCGCACTCGATGATCTCTTCATCGAAGCCGTTCGCGTGGACGTCGATCTCGATGTGCTGGTCGGTGTTTTTGCAGACGGGGCATTTCATGCCGAGGCTCCTTTCGCTTGTTATGGTAAAAATGGCCAGAAGGGTAACGTTGTAGAAAATTATACGCTCATAGAAACATTGTGCAAGGGAAAAAACGCCAAAAGCTTCGCCAAAACAGCATGTTACGAGACTTTCTTGTTTTGCTGGACATACCGGTGGTTTGAAAAAGCCAAATTTGTCCCCCCCCATAACGCCCCCACCTTCGGGGCCCAAGTCTTTGAATTGATATAGAAATTCTGAAATAGACCAGGATTTTGAAAATTCCCCCCTGAATGGGGTCGGGTGGACAGCCGGGGTTCCAAAAAAAAACGACTGGAGAAGTGGTCAGGCCAATCCTAAACCGCGTATTCCTCAACTCCGTTTAGATTGAACGGGTGAAACGGGCGGTTTTCCGACCCGTGGTTGCCCAGGTCATGGGTGAGAGCTGTTTCCTTGGGGGGGAGGGGCGCATTGGGGTCCCAAAAGCACAGTTTTGGTGTCCCGTCTTTTTTTGCCTCCGCAGGGAGGGAGCGCTCCCGGTGTTGATGGAAGCGGGGGAATGATTCCTGGAGCTCGTCTCGATTCGGTCGGGACGCGCCCCGAGTCGAAAATTAAAACATAAGTTTGGGAGTTTTTGGGGAATTTGAAACCTGGGCCTCAGCGGGGGCGGGTGGCTTTAATGACAGTAAATAGGTTTTACCCTCAATAAACAATCCTGTTGACAATTCCTGCGTTTTCGGTTATATCTGCGCTCCTATAAAACCATTTTTTATTTCTTTTTACGGGATCGAATATGGCTCTGGAATTCAATATCGGCTCCAAGATCAAGAAACTTCGCAAAGCGCGCAAGCTTACCCTGCAGGACGTGGCTCGGGAGACGGGTTTCTCTCCCGCCCTGATTTCGCAAATCGAGAACAACAACGTCTCGCCCCCCATCGCGACCCTCTCCAAGCTCGCCAAGTTCTTCGACGTGAAGATGGGCCTGTTTTTCGAGGAGGAGGAGGAGGAACGCAAGTTCGAGGTTGTGCGCAGCGGGGAGCGGCGGGTCGCAAGTCGAGTGATCTCCAAGGCAGGAACCGGCCACGGGTACACCTACGAGGCCCTCTCCTTCCGCAAGCGCAATAAGAAGATGGAGCCGTTTCTGGTTTCCGTCTCCGAGCGGGCCGAGGAGGAGACCCTCTACAATCACGAAGGGGAGGAGTTCCTGCTCATTCTCAAGGGCAAGGCGGAGGTCATTCTCGAAGACCAGCGCATTATCCTCGAGGCGGGGGATGCGATCTACTTCGATTCAGAGCTCAAGCACCGCCTTCTCTCTTACGATGGCCAGGAGGTTCAGGTGGTTGCCGTTGTAACTCGCTGACTGCCGGCGAAGAGCGACCCCGCCCTTCTTGATCGGGCATCGGAGGGCAGAGGAACAATCGCCCCCCTTATAGAGACAAGACCGGAGGATCGGCCGACCCTGGTCGGTCCTTTTTCTTTTTGCAGAAGCCGAAAACCGGGGAGTCGGAGCCGTAGGGACGGCTTCTGGTTTTGTGACTGAAAGGAGCTATGACATGAGCATTCGCGACCAAAAAGGACGCTGGGAATCGACCACGGTCAAGAAGGTCACCGACCGCAACCCCGAACGCAAGGCCAAGTTCGAAACGACCTCCGACCTTGAACTGGAGCGGGTCTTTACCCCCGAGGGCGACGCCCCCGCGTATATGGAGACCCTCGGCCTTCCCGGCGAGTATCCCTATACCCGCGGCGTGCAGCCGACCATGTATCGCGGCCGTTTCTGGACCATGCGCCAGTACGCCGGCTTCGGCACCGCCAAGGAGTCGAACGAGCGCTACCGTTACCTTCTCGGCGCCGGTCAGACCGGGCTCTCGGTCGCCTTCGACCTGCCGACGCAGATGGGCTACGACTCGGACGGCCCCATGGCCGACGGCGAGGTCGGCAAGGTCGGGGTCGCCATCGACACCCTGGCGGACATGGAAATTCTCTTCGACCAGATCCCCCTCGACAAGGTTTCCACCTCCATGACCATCAACGCCTCGGCCGCGGTGCTGCTCGCCATGTACATCGCTGTCGCCGAGAAGCAGGGGGTCAGCTCCGACAAGGTCATGGGCACCATCCAGAACGACATCCTCAAGGAGTACATGGCCCGGGGCACCTACATCTACCCGCCGCAGGAGTCGATGCGGATCATTACCGACATCTTCGCCTATTGCAAGGATCACGTCCCCAAGTGGAACACCATCTCCATCAGCGGCTACCACATCCGCGAGGCCGGCTCCTCCGCGGTCCAGGAAGTCGCCTTTACCCTCGCCGACGGCATCGCCTACGTCGAGGCGGCGATCAAGGCCGGCCTCGATGTCGACGAGTTCGCCCCGCGCCTGGCCTTCTTCTTCAACGCCCACAACAACCTGTTCGAGGAGGTCGCCAAGTTCCGCGCCGCCCGCCGTATCTGGGCGAAGGTGATGAAGGAGCGCTTCGGGGCCAAGAACCCCAAGAGCCAGATGCTGCGCTTCCACACCCAGACTGCCGGTTGCACCCTCACCGCCCAGCAGCCCGACAACAACATCATGCGCGTAACCATCCAGGCGCTGGCCGCGGTCCTCGGCGGCACCCAGTCGCTGCATACAAACAGCCGCGACGAGGCCCTCGCCCTGCCGACGGAGGACTCGGTGCGCATCGCTCTGCGCACCCAGCAGGTCATTGCCCACGAGTCCGGGGCGGCCGATTCCATCGATCCCCTGGCCGGCTCCTACATGGTGGAGAGCCTCACCGACCAGATCGAGGCGAAGGCACTGGAGTACATTCAGAAGATCGACGATCTCGGCGGAGCCACCGAGGCGATCAGCCGCGGGTTCCAGCAGAAGGAGATCCAGGACAGCGCCTTCGCCTACCAGAAGGCGATCGAGAGCGAGGATCAGGTGATCGTCGGGGTGAACAAGTTCACCGTCGAGGAAGAGCCGCCGAAGGACCTGCTCAAGATCAAGCCCGAGGTGGAGATCGCCCAGAAGAAGGCCATCGCCGAGGTCAAGGGGAGCCGTGACCAGGCCGCGGTGCAGGAGAAGCTGGCGGCCCTGAAACAGGCCTCACAGGGGACTGACAACCTGATGCCCTATATCCTCGACGCCGTCAAGGCCTACGCCTCCCTCGGGGAAATCTGCGACGTGATGCGCGACGTCTTCGGGGAGCACCAGGAGACGGTTGTCCTTTAGGGGCTGTAGAAACAATTGGCCACAGAGACGCGGAGACAAAGAGAAGAGTCCTTTAGAGGTCTCTCTCCGTGTTTTCTGTGGCTCTGTGGCCTTTTACATTCAAGGAGATGATTGCCGTGACAAAAAAAATCAATCACATCGGAATGGCCGTCAAGAGCCTCGATGCGTCCGTTCCCTTCTACCGGGACGTGATGGGGATGGTTTTCGAGGGGGCCGAGGAGGTCGCCGAGCAGAAGGTGAAGGTCGCCTTTCTGGCCGTCGGCGAGAGCCGGATCGAGCTGCTCGAGCCGACCGCCCCCGATTCCCCGGTGGCCCGGTTCCTGGAAAAGAACGGTGAGGGCATCCACCACGTCGCCTATGAGGTGGAGGATGTCGAGACGACCCTGGCTCAGTTCAAGGCCAAGGGGATTCGCCTCATCGACGAAGTTCCGCGCAGCGGCGCCCACGGCACCCGCATCGCCTTTCTCCACCCCAAGGCTACCGGGGGCGTTCTGACCGAGCTATGTCAAACCCCAAAAAGATAAAACAAAACAATGTTTGTTGAAAAAAGTTCCGTGTTTTAGATTTAAAAAACAGGACCTTGGCGGCACAACATGAAAATTGTCTTGACAGGTCAGAAAAGAAAAATATACTGGACCCTAAAATTTTAAAACAGGGGGTGCGGGTTGGTGCTTGACTCCCGACGGGGGGTTGTTAGACTGGGCTGGCAGGAGGTTTCATCCATTTTCGGGGAGGTCCTCAAATGCTGAGATGGAAACAACTGGCCCTGGTCTTTTCATTCCTCTTCTTGCTTCCCGCACTCGCTCCCGCCATGGAACAGGGAGAACCGGCCCCCGACTTCAAACTGCCGACGCTCGAGGGGGAGACGGTCCGCCTTTCCGATTACCGGGGCAGGATCATTCTTCTCAAGTTGGCCACCACCTGGTGCCCGACATGCAAGCAACAGTCGGAAGCCATTGAAGACGCTGAGGCCTATCTCAAAGAGAAAAACGTGGCGGTATTGGAGGTGTTCCTTCAGGACTCCGAGTCCATGGTTCGGAAGTATCGCGAAAAAAACACCGTCAATCTCGATTTTGTGACTCTGCTCGATGACGGGTCTGTACGAAAAGCATACAATGTCTACTTGATTCCGCGGGTGCTTTTTATTGATCAGGAATTCAAGGTTCGCCGCGACGGCAGTATCATGAGCGCCAAGCAGTTGATTCTTGAGGTTGACAAGATGGCTGACGTTGGCGACTCGGAATAACCGAAGGAAGCGGATGCCCTGTGGTGTTTTGACCCGCTTGTTCGTTGGAAAACGCGAGAAAGGGTTGCCGCTTGCAGATGAGGTTCTCTAGGATCGGCCGATCCGGCGCTTGAAGGGAGCTCGCCCCGGGCGTTTTTTGTTTTCTGCAACATTAAATATATTGACAACCCGAAAAGGTCTTCTATTATCCTTGGTATGCATTTATTAGGCGAAGTGATGTTTAACCGTTGCGTAAAAACAACACTGTGGCAAAGGTTCTACAGGTCTCGGATCCTCGGTTCGGCGGCCGACGGTTTTGGGGGCGAAAAAAGTCCCGACAAATCGGCTCCTTACGAGGCCCGGGTTTGTTTTGGGGTTTTCTGAATATTGGCATTGATATTGTATTAAGTATAATTATGCTTAAATAGGGTTCTGTTTGGATGTGTGTTTTTGTGGTCAAAATGACCCAAAGTTCAATCATTCACGAATGAAAGGAGGTGAAAGGATGAAAAAACTGATTTCTGTCCTGTTGGTGTCCGTGCTGGCCCTCTCCCTTTCCGCTTGCGCTGGTATGAAGAAAGGCGAAGCCGCCCGCGTCAAGTGCCCCGCTTGCGGGTACGAGTTCGAAGTTCCCGTTGACCATGATTAATTGATTGTTCAGGTTGTCCCAAGCCCTTGTGGAGGTATTTAAATACGCGAGGGGTTAAATTATTCATTCAGGAGGCAAAAGTGAGCAGAATTTTAAAGACCTTGTTCGTTGTGGCTCTGGCCCTGGCCATCGCCACCCCGGCCTTTGCCGAGTTCAAGCTGAACGGCTACTACCGGGCGCAGGGCTATCTCCAGCAGACGAAGGTGGCCGGCGTCGAAGAGCCGACCGATCAGACTTTCGTCAACCAGCGCCTGCGCATGAAAATGACCTACAGCCTCACCGACCGCGTCTCTTTCGTCTACTACGGCGAAGTCGACACAGATTGGGGTGAGAACGGCAAAGGCGGCAACGACGGCAAGCGTGGCGCCGACAGTATCAACCTCGAAACCAAGAACGCCTTCCTCAACGTCAAGTTCCCCGACAGCGGCTGCAACCTGCGCCTCGGCGTTCAGGGCATCAAGGACGACTTCGACGGCGTTGTCTTCTTCGACGACATGGCCGGCGCGGTCGGCACCGGCAAGCTCGGTACCGCCGATGTGCGCCTCATCTGGTCCAAGTGGAACGAGAACGACCGTAGCGAGACCGACGACGTTGATCTCTATGGCCTCGGCGTCTCCAACAAGTTCAGCGACGCCCTCACCCTCGGCGGCGGCGTCTACTACCTGGTTGACAACTCCGATGACCTCGACGGCAACACCGCCCTGTACGCCGGCCTCAACGGCGACGTGCGCTTCGGCAACATGGCCATCAACGGCTTCGGCGTCTTCCTGAGCCAGGACGACGAGACCGCGAGTTCCGACGGCACCGGCTACGCCGCCACCGTCAAGGGCAACATGAAGCTCGACAACGGCCAGCTCGGCCTGCGTCTCTTCTACTTCAGCGAAGACGACGACTCCGCCGACAACAACGGTTGGACCGGCAACTACGGCGCCTACGAGTTCGTCAATGAGAACCTGGTCTTCTTCCTCGTCGACAAGTACGTCACCGACGCCGGCAAGAACCGCTACGTCTTCACCGACGCCGTCAACGCCGGCTTCGGCGCCTGGGGCGCGGTCCTGAGCGGCAGCTTCAACATGCCCATGGACATGTACACCAAGTTCGGCCTCGGCTACTTCTCCGCCGTCACCGACGACGCCAACGACGATAATGTCGGCGTTGTGGACGGCGAGGGCATGGGCTTCGAAGCCGCTGCCCAGGTTGGCAAGAAGTTCGCCGAGAAGGTGGACCTCAGCCTGCGCGTTGCCTATGCCGGTTTCGGCGACTTCTACAAAGGCACCGCTGCTGGCAACGATCCTGACGACGCCTACGCTGCGATCGCCATGATCCACGTGCCCTTCTAAGTAATATTGCGTCGGTTGCCAATGGCGACCGTCTGTCCTATCATGTGGCCGGGCCTTGTGCCCGGCCTTTTTTTATCGAGCACCACAAGGGCTTTCACGCAAAGCCGCGAAGGTGGCACTGAAGGGCGCAAGGAAACGGTGATAAAGAAGTCGCCCGGGCCTTTTCCCTTTGCATCATTCTGAGTCGTAGTTCCAATACTCGTCCCGCTCATGGCAGGAAGATTCGCGGTGTCACCCGCCCCTTGAGTCCTTTTCGGAAAACAGGAGATTGTTCTCATGCAACGGTTTTCGCTCTGCGTATTTCTGGTCCTGATCTCCCTTCTTCTGAGACCTTTCCCGGGCCAGGCCGAATTGACCGACGACGTGGCCAAGGACCTGCTGCCGGTCCCCGGCTCTCTGGTCATGACGGTGGGGACTGAATGGCTGGTCGACCTGGACGCCACCCAGGGAACCCGAGTGGGCGACCTGTTCAGCGTGGTGGGACCCGGGGAGAGGGTTGTCCACCCGACCACGGGGAAAGTTCTCGGCACCCTCGACGCGGTCAAGGGGTTCGTCCAGGTGACGCGGGTCAAGGAGGGATACTCCTATGCCTCCATTCTGAGCGCCAGCGAGGCCCTGAGCCCCGGTGATCGCATCCGGCGGTGGGAAAACCTGCCGGCCCTCTTCTGGGATGACACCGGAGGGGGAGAACCCCTCTTTCAGGCGTTGAGGGAGAGACTGCCCCATCTCGACTGGACGCCCTATGCCGATGCCCAGGCGGCCAGGCCCCGTCCCGCAGGCCCTCTCGAAGGGCAAAGGGCGGTCCTGGTTTTTCTGCTCGATGAATACGGGCTGGGGGTGAAGGACGGTGCCTTCCAGACCCTGAGATCCTATCCCCCCGAGGCTTTGGGCGGCTTCGCAGGGACCGCCTTCCCGGCGCTCCCCCTCTCTCCCGCGCAGCCCCCGGCCCCGCCGGCCGTGCCCGCGCCCGCAGTTTCGGCAACGGCTGCAACTTCGGGCCAGCTCGCGGGTTCAACGCTGAGCGCCTCGCTGGCTCCGGCAGAAGGCCGGGGGGCGATTATCCGCAAGGAGGCGGCGGGCCTGGAGGGGGTCTGGTCCAGTGCGGAGCTCAAGGGCCAGCCCGTCGGCATCGAGGTCGGCGACCTGGACGGTGACGGCCGCCTGGAGGTGGCCGTCTGTTTCAAGGACCGGCTGGAGATCGGACGGGTTGCGGCGAAGGGTTTCGATCCGCTGTCCACCCTGCCGCTCAAAGACTCCCGCAAGCTCATTTCCCTGGACGGGGCCGACCTGGACGGCGACGGCAGGTTGGAACTCTACCTCACCGCGGGGCGGGGAGAGGAGCTGGCCTCCTTCGTGGTGGAATTGGTCGAGGGCGGACTGCAGGAGGTCATCTCCCGGGTCCCCTGGTGGTTCCGCCGGGTGGATCTGCCCGAAGAAGGGCCGGTGCTCCTTGCCCAGCGAATGGGAGCGGGGGAAGACGATTTCAGCGGCTCCCTCTTCCGCGTGGTTCGGGAAGACCGCCAGCTCAAGCGGGGCCCTGCAGTGAAGCTGCCCGGGAATCTGGCCCTGTACTGTTTTGTTCCTTTCGAGGGGGCGAAGGGTGATTCCCTGCTGGCCAACCTTTCCGGCGGGGACCGGCTGCAGGTCCTCGATGCCGGCGGCGCCAAGCTGTGGGAGAGCGAAGACCAGTTCGGCGGGTCCGAATCGTTCATGGTGCGCACCGAGGAAGCCTATGAGCCGGGACCGCGTTTCGTCTTTCTGAAGGCGCGCCTGGAGCGGAACGGCGGCGAGGTGCTGGTCCCGGTCAACGAGGGTTCGCGTCTGGGGAGCGCCTACCGCGAGTTCCGCCAGAGCCACCTCAAGGCGATGAGGTGGGACGGCTTTGCCATGGTGGAGACCTGGCGGACCGGCAGCGTGGGCGGTTATCTGGCCGATTTCCGGGTCGCCGACGCCGACAACGACGGGGCGGACGAGCTCGTTACGGTTGTGGCCTTTTCCCACGGCGACTTGTTCAAGAAGGCGACTCCCCGCTCCTCGGTGCTGATCTACGAGATTCAGTAGATCTGGAGACTTCCTCCTTCCCCTGAAACCTCAAGCCCCGGCTTTTTGCCGGGGCTTTTTCGTTGGCCACGGAGGTACGGAGACACAGAGAAGGCAGGGGCGGATCGGCCTTTCTTTGCGTCTTTGCGGCTTGAGTGAGCGCAGGCGAACGGGCGTGAGGCCGGTTTTTGGGGCTGGTTCTCAAGTTTTTAACCCCATGTGTCCCGAGCAAGCGAAAGGAGCGGGCGGCATGGGGATTCAGGCGGCCTCGTCGAGAAACCCGACCCATTCGACGTTGAGGGTCGCCACCCCGAACTCCTCCTCCACCCGTCCCTTGAGCAGGTAGGGGCGCAGCCGGGAGAGCTTGCGGCAGAACCGCGCGTAGGTTCTGGGGAAGAAGGTGGCGTCGAAGATGGCCGTGGTGTCTTCGAAGGAGAGGAACTCCATGGGGCTCCCTTTGCGGGTCTGTACGACCTTCCCCGTCACCCACCACCCCGCGACGCTGACGTAGCGCCCGGTCCAGCGGGATAGTTCGGCCGCCGGCACGGTCCCGGCCCTCGCGAGGGGGCGCCGGTGGGGGACCAGGGGATGGCAGGAGACCAGCATGCCGAGGGTCTCGATCTCCTGGCGCAGCACCGCGGCCGCCTCGAAGGGGGGCGGGGCGGGCAGCTCCGCGGCGGGCCGGGCGAACAGTTCTTCGCTCTGTCCCCGGGGGGCGCGGTGAAAGCGCAGGATTTCCCAGCCCAGGCGGGGCCGGCTCTCCCGCCTCTCCAGGGCGTCGAAACACCCCGCCTTGACCAGGAGCCGGGCGTCGGCCGGACCGAGGGGCGCCCGCTGCAAAAAATCCCCGAAACTGCGATAGGGTCCTCCTCGGGCCCGTTCATTCAAAACCGTCTCCAGGCCCTGACGGGTCAGGCCCCCGATCTGCATCAGGCCGACCCGCACCTCGCGCCCTGCGCCCGTGTAGTGCCGGCCGCTGGCGTTGACGTCGGGGGGCAGCACCTTGAGCCCAAGGCGCCGGCACTCGGAGAGATAGGCCAGGGGCGAGTAGAAGCCTCCCTCGTTGGAGATCACCGCGGCCATGAACTCGGCCGGGTAGTTGGCCTTGAGCCAGGCGGACTTGACGCTGACCAGGGCGTAGGAGGCCGAGTGGGGCTTGCAGAAGGAGTAGCCGCCGAAAGAAAGGATCTGCTTCCAGGCCCGCTCCAGGACCTCCGGGGCGATCCCTTTCTCCCCGCCGCCGGCGAGGAAGCGCCGCCGCAGGTCCTCCAGTTTTTTCCCCTTGTGCTTCTTGCTGATGATCTTGCGCAGCTGGTCCCCCTCGAAGGGGGAGAACCCGGCCATGGCCATGGCCATCCGGGTGATCTGCTCCTGGTAGACCGCGATGCCGTAGGTCTCGTCGAGTACCTCCCCGAGCAGGGGGTGCAGCGGCTTCCAGGACCTGCCCCGCACCCGGGCGACGAACTCGCGGATATAGGTGTTGGCCGCCGGGCGGATGATGGAAGAGGCCATGACCAGATGTTCGAAGAGGTCGCGGCCGCCTGCCTCCGGGCCGCCCCACATCTTGCGCAGCAGCTGGCGGGTGGCGGGGGACTCGATGTAGAAGCAGCCCATGGTCTCGCCGCGCCGCACTAGCGCCCGGGTCGCCTCGTCGGCGAGGGGGTCCCAGGCGGCGTAGTCGATGTCGCGGCCGGTATTCTCCTTCACCGCCTCCAGGGCGTCTCGGATCACCGCCAGGGAGCGGTTGCCGAGGATGTCGATCTTGACAAGGCCGGCGGCCTCCGCCTGGTCCTTCTCCCACTGGATGACCGGAAGCCCCTTGGCGGAGACCTCCACCGGGACAAAACGGCGGATCTCGTCGGGGACGATCACCAGGCCGCCGCAGTGCAGGGAGAGGTGGCGCAGGTGCCCCTTCAGGCGGCCGGCGATGCGGAGAATCCGGCGCCACTCGGGGGGAAGCGGGTCGCCGGCGAACAGGGGATGTGCGCCCGTCGCCGCGACGGACTGTTCCGCCTCCCAGTAGGTCGAGATGCGCTTTGTCACCATCTTGATCTCGGCCTCCGGGATGCCGAACACCTTGGCCGTCTCGCGCAGGGCGGCCCGTCCCCTGAAGCCGATCTGGTTGGCCACCATGGCCGCCCGGCGGCTTCCGTAGCGGGCGAAGGCGAAATCGAGCACGCCGTCGCGCTCGTCCCAGGGGAAGTCGATGTCGATGTCCGGCGGGTCGATGCGCCCCTCGTTGAGGAAGCGCTCGAAGAAGAGGTTGTGCCGGATCGGGTCGACGTGGGTGATGCCGAGGCAGTAGGAGACCAGGGAGGCCGCGGCGCTGCCCCGCCCGCATGTGCGCGGCGACTGTCGGGCGATCTCCTCCACCACCAGGAAGTAGTGGGCGAAGCCCTTGGCGCCGATGATGGCCAGCTCCTTCTGAAGACGCGCTTCCACAACGGCGTCGATGGCCCCGTAGCGGCTGCGGGCCCCGGCCCGGGCCCGCAGCGCCAGTTCCTCGATCGCCTCTTCCTTCTCCATCCCCCGGAAGGCGGGGAAGATGGTGGCGTAGAAGTCCCAGTCGGTTTTGCACCCTGCGGCGATCCCGGCGGCGTTCTCCAGGGCCTCGGGGCAGTGGGGGAAGAGATCGGCCAGCTCCCGGGGAGAGAGGAGGCGGTCTCCCTCCCGGGCGCAGCTCTCGGGAGCGAGGCGGGAGAGCTTGGCGCTGGTGGCGATGGCCCGCAACACCCGGTGCAGCTCGAAGTCCTCCGCCTCGATCGAAACGGCGCGGCAGGTGGCGACGGGGGGCAGCCGCAGGCTGCGGGCGAGGGCCAGGGCGCGGCCCATGGCGTGCCCCGGCGAGAGCTCGACGTAGAGGTCGTCGCGGCCGCCGCGGCGCAGCGATTCGAGGACCTCGGGGTCGTCGCTGAGGACGGCCAGGCCGCGGCGCAGGGGGGGCAGCGCTTCGGGCAGGGAGAAGCCGGTGCGGCAGTGGCGCTCGGAGAGGAGGCGGCAGAGGTTGGCGTAGCCCTCTTCGTTCCGGGCCAGGAGGAGCGCCCGGTTCTTTCCGGCCGCCACCTCGGAGCCGATGATGGGGCGGATCCCTTCCTCGGCGGCCACCTCCAGAAAGTGGGGGATGCCGTACAGGCCGTTGCGGTCGGTCAGGGCCAGGTGGGTCATGCCGAGGGCGCGGGCCCGGCGGCACATCTCCCGCGGCGTGCGCACGCCCCAGCCGGGGGAGAAGGAGGAGTGGACGTGGAGGTGGGCGAACATCGCTTAGGCGCCGGAATCCAGAAGCCGGGAGCCGGGAGCCAAGCTCTTCCCCCGCCTCACCGCGTTCATGCCGTAGCGGCCGCGCAGCTCGTCGAGGGCCTGCTGCAGGGCCTTCTCCTGGGGGGAGGTGTCGTGGTCGCCGAACAGGTCCAGCTGGCGGCCTGCCGGGGCGAGGCGTCCGCAGGCCAGGCGCATCGACTTGACCCGCACCCGCCGCTCGCAGGCCCTGCGGAAGAGTTCCCCGGCCGCCGCCAGCAGGGCTGCATCGGTGCTCTCGGGGCGAGGCAGGGTCGCCGAGCGGCGCACCGCCACCCCGTCGGCGTAGTGCAGGGTGAAGCTCAGCTGCCCCGCGCCCAGGCCCCGCTCGCGCAGGCGAAAGCCGCACCTTTCGGCGAGGCGGCACACCTCGGCCATCAGCAGGGCGTCGTCGTTCTCCTCCCGGGGCAGGAGGGCCTCCTCAGCCACCATCGGGATTCGCCGGGGGGGCAGGACGGGGGAGGGGTCGATCCCCCGGGCCCGCCGCTGCATGAGCAGGTCGAGGGGGCCGAAGACGAGGTGCAGTTGGGCCAGGGAGAGGCGGGCCAGCTCTTCCACCCGGCGCAGGTTGAGTTCCTCCAGCAGGAGCCGGGTGCGGGCTTCCCCCATCCCCGGCAGGACCGAGACGGGCAGGGGGCCGATGAAGTTCCCCTCGCTGCCCCGCAGCACGTCGCAGACCCCGGGCTTGTCAAGATAGTCCGAAGCGATGCGCGAAGTCAGCTTGTTCGCGGCCACCCCGACGTTCCCGGCCAGGCGCAGGCGGTCGCGAATCTCCCGCTCCAGCCGAGCCGCCGCATCCCGGCCCGGGCCGAGCAGGCGGCCGGTGCCGGTCAGGTCGAGATAGAGCCGGCCGGTTCGCCCCGGTTCCCACAGGGGGGTGTAAGCCGATGTCAGCTCCACCAGGGCCTTCATCGCCCGCCCGGCCAGGGCCGGGTCGGGGGGGAGGAGCTTGAGGGCGGGGCAGAAGCGTCGGGCCCGGTAGACGGGCATCCCTTCGCGCACCCCGTCCGCCCGGGCCTCCGTGGAGACCGCCTGGACCAGGGCCCGCTCCGAATGGGCCGGGGCCACCGCCCCCGGATGCTGACGCAGTGCCGGTTCGGTCACCCGGGCCACGGCCACGGGAAAGGCTGGAATCGAAAGGTGGAGGATGGAGCGCATAGGGTGTAAGACCGTGACGCGTGACAGGTGACGCGTGACAAGGGTAGTGGGGAGGCGCGTCACGCGTTACGCGTCACGGCTCTTACTCGCAGTGCCGGATCACCCCGACAACAACCCCCTCGATGCGGAAGTCGCTGCCGGGCTCGACGGTGATGGGGGCCATGGCGGGGTTGGCGGGGTGCAGTTCGACGCTTTCGCTTCGGCGATGCAGCCGTTTGACCGTGGCCTCGCCGTCGATCAGGGCGACGACCGTCTGGCCGCTGTCGGCGCTCGCCTGCTTTCGCACCACCACGTAGTCGCCGTCAAGGATTCCGTCGCCGACCATGGAATCGCCTTTCACCCGCAGGACGAAGTTCTCCCCGCGGCCCGCCATGGAGGGGGGGACCTCCAGGATGTCCGGCGTTTCCACGGCCTCGATCGGCTTGCCGGCGGCCACGGTCCCCGCCAGCGGCAGTTCCACGCCGCGGGGAGCTTGGCGCACCGGGCGCAGGCCCCGGCGGGCGTTCCAGTCTCGCTGCAAGGCGCCTTCCCGTTCCAGGCGTACCAGGTAGTTCTGTACCGTGCCGAGGGAGCGGAAGCCGAAAGCTCGGGCGATCTCCTGCTGCGAGGGAGGGTAGCCCTGCTGTTCGATGTGTCCGGTGATGAAATCGAGGATGCGCTTCTGTTTGGGGGTCAGGGGGCTCATTTGCGGTCTCGCAGGGTCAGGGTGCATGGTATGGAAGGAGCATATGCGTAAGTTTTGCGTAAGTCAAGGGCAAACAAAACCCCGCCCGGAGGGGGCGGGGTCGGAAGAGGACTAAAGGTGCTTGCCGAGGACCTTGGCGATGGCAACGAGGGTGGTCAGGTCGTTTTTCACGAAGTCCTTGACCCCCTCGTTGGCTTTTGCCGCTTTGCGCGAGACCTGGATGACCCCTTTGACCTGGCCCTCTCCGGAGATGGGGACGCTGATGATTTTCTGGATCGGCAGGGGTTTCTCCACGCGGCCCTCTTCCAGGCGGACCCGTTCGAAGATGGAGGTGTGGGGCGCCGAGGAGAAGCGGTTGTTGAGAAAGGCCTTGTTGTCGCGGACGGTGCGGGAGGCCAGGGAGTCGTGGGAGGACAGGGGGATGAAGCCGAGTTTTTTCAGCTTGAGAGGCCAGCGGAAGTGGAGAATGGTGCGGCCGGCGTCCAGGGAAAAGATGGCCACCTCTTCGGTGCTGACGCCGTAGGCCCGGGAAACGGCCTGGACGGCCGTTTCGATCCGCTGTTCGGCGTCGGCCAGGGGGGCAAGCTGCTCTTCGAGCTGATGGCAGAATTCCTCGACCTTCATGAAACCTCCTGTACGGCGCTATGAGAGGGTATCGATGTATTCTAATAATGGATAACTATTACCACAGGGCGGTTTTTCCGTCAAAGTTTTTGCGTCCGCCGCGGCCGGTTTATCTCCGCACCAGCAGGCGCATGATCTCCGCCGGGGAGACGTCGCTCTGCCAGCGGCCGGCGGCCCGTCCGTAGAGATCTATGCCGACGAAGAGAAGGATCAGCAGCAGGGCGAAGACCGCCGAGGGGAGGGCGATCCGGCCGGCCAGCTTCATCTCCACGGCGCCCGGCGAGGGGCAGCCGTGGACGCAGCGGTAGCAGGCGTAGCATTCGGGGGAGCGGACCGTCTTCTTCTGCATCACCGGCAGCCAGGCCGGGCAGCGGGCGGAGCAGAGACCGCAGCGGCTGCAGCGGGCCGCATCGCGGCCGACCTTGCCCAGCGACAACAGGGAGACCAGCCCCAGCAGGGCTCCGTAGGGGCAGAGGTAGCGGCACCAGGCCATCTGCACGAAGAGGCAGGCCAGAGCCATGACGGCGAGCACCGCCAGGGTGACCGCCGAGGGGTCCTGGAAGAACTGCAGCAGGCGGATGTCGGAGATCTTGTGGTAGGGGGCTGAAAGAAAGGCGCGCAGTCCCGGCAGGGGCATGAGCCACAGGATCTGCCAGGCGAAGAAGCCGAGGATCAGGTACTTGAGGCCCCGCAGGGGCAGGTCGAGCCAGAAGGGGGGGGCGAAGCTGCGGCCTAACAGGCGCTGTCCCAGCCGCCACAGCCCCTCGGAGAGGGGGAAGACCGGGCAGACCCAGGAGCAGAACCCCCGCTTGAGCAGCAGGGCGGTGAGCAGGGCCGCCAGGAGGATGAGAGCCGCCGCGGGGTGGACCGGGTGCAGCTCTCCGGTCTGAACCCAGTTGCGCAGCCCCATCAGGCCGCTGATGGGGAGGAAGCCGTCCACCGCCGGGGGCCGCTCGAAGCCGGGCAGGGTCCCCTCCTGCAGGAGCGCCACCCAGCGGCCGAAGCGCAGGGCGCACCAGGCGAAGAGGGCGAGAAATCCCGCCTGGACCAGGTAACGGGGGAGCATGGGAGGCAGGCGGCGTTTCATCTCTTTCTCCGTCGGTGGTTCAGGGGACGCGTTCATGGGCAAAGGGTAGCCGCGGGGGGGGCTGTTTGTCAATGGGGGGCGGCGGTGGAACAACGGGATTGACAGAGAGGCTTTCAGCCGTTAACGTTTCTTCGCCGAGCACCCTGACCAAGGAGGCCTGAACGATGAGCAAAGACGCAATGGACTGGGATCTTTCGTCCCTCTACGATGGTCCCGAAGACCCCCGCTGGGAAGCCTACCTCGCCGCTGCCGGGGAGTTGGCCGAGGCCTTCCGGGGCGAATTCCGGGGGCGGATCGCCAGCGAGGATCTGACCCCGCAGCACCTGGCGACGGCCCTGGGGCGGTTCGAGGCCCTGCAGCGGCGGGGTCTGAAGCCCTTGCTCTACGCTCAGCTCCTCTTCTCCGGCGACAGCACCCCGGACCGGCACCGGGCCCTGCTCGCCCGGGCCCGGGAGGCCTGGAGCGAGGCCACCGAGACGGTCCTTTTCTTCGAGCTGGAGATCCTGCGCATCGAGGGGGAGCGCTTCGCCGCCCTGCTCGCCGACCCCGCCGTGGCCCCCTACGCACACTACCTGGACAACGCCCGCGCCCACGCTCCCTACACCCTCTCCGAGGAGGTGGAGCAGGCCCTGCAGCGCAAGGACCTGACCGGAAAGCAGGCCTTCGTCCAGCTCTTCGAGGAGCTGTCCTCCTCCCTCCGCTACCTCTTCACCCTCCCCGGCGAGGAGGAGCCCCGGGAGGTGACCGGGGAGGAGCTGCTGGCGCTGCTGCACCATCCGGACGGCGGGACCCGCGAGACGGCCTTCGCGACCTTTCTGGAGAAGCACGCCGAAAACGCCCTCGTGCTTTCCTCCTGCTTCAACAACATCTTCCTCGACCACGGCAAGGAGGTCGACCTGCGCGGCTACCCCGACCTCATGACCCCCACCCACCTGGCGAGCGAGACCGAGCCGGAGATGGTGGAGCGGATGATGGAGACCGCCGAGGCGAACTACGGTCTGGCCCGGGAGTATTTCGGCCTGAAGCGGCGCCTGCTCGGCCTGGAGACTTTCAAGAACACCGATATCTATGCCCCGGTCGAAGAAGAGGGACGCACTTTCACCTACGCCGAGGCCCGGGACCTGGTCCTCGAGGCATTCGGCGGCTTCGCCCCGGAAATGGCGCTGGCGGCCGAGGGCTTCTTCGCCGAGCGGCGCATCGACGTACCGCCCCGGCCGGGCAAGACCGGGGGCGCCTTCTGCATGCCGATGATGCCGGGCCTCGCCCCCTACGTCCTGCTCAACTTCACCGGCACCCCCCGCGACGTCTCCACTCTCGCCCACGAGCTGGGTCACGGCATCCACAACACCCTGGCCCAGGGGCAGAACTTCTTCCATTACTACCCCTCCCTGCCCATGGCCGAGACGGCGAGCGTCTTCGGGGAGATGCTCCTGACACGGCACCTGCTGCAGCGGGAGGAGGACCGGGGGGTGAAGATCGCCCTGCTCTGCGCCAAGCTCGAGGACATCATCGCCACCACCTTTCGCCAGAACGTGCTCACCCGATTCGAGCTGGCCGCCCACAAAAAGCGCGCCGGGGGGCTCCTTTCGGCTGACGACTTCTGTCGGTTGTGGCAGGAGGAGAACGCCCGGCTCTTCGGCGACGCCGTGGAGATGATCCCCTCCTATCGCTGGGGCTGGAGCTATATCGGGCACTTCATCCACTCCCGCTTCTACTGCTACTCCTACGTCTTCGGGGAGCTGCTGGTGCTCGCCCTCTACCAGAAGTACCTGGAGGAGGGCGCCTCCTTCGTGCCCAAGTACCTCGACCTGTTGCGTCTCGGCGGCAGCCGTCCGCCGCAGGAGGGGCTGCGGCCCCTGGGCATCGACCTGACCGACCCCGGCTTCTGGCAGAAGGGCTTCGACTTTACCCGGAGCCTGTTGGAAGAACTGAAGGCCCTGGCATCCGGACCCGCCTGAAAGGCCTACCCATTTTTCAGGTTTTGCGCTAGACTGAGGCCGCTCCCCGGTTGCCGGGGAGCGGCCTTTCCCATTCCATCCTGGAGGAACTAAACCATGACCCGAGGAACCACCCGAACCCGGATCGCCCTGACGACCCTGCTGTGTCTTTTCCTGGCCGCCTGCGGGGGGGGAGACGGCGACAAGGTCGATATCTCCGATGCCTACACCGGCAACACGAGCGGCGTCGTCCTGACCGCCGAGAACTTCGAACAGGTGGTCCTCGACGCCTACCTGGGTGGGGACTCCCAGGTCGAGATCGCCGTCATCCCCCTGAGCGCCGACCGGCAGGGCGGGGAGCCTCTCCCCCTCTCGCTGGCCGGGGTGCTGGAGGAGGCCATGAGGGAGATGAATCTGGGCGGGCCCGAGTCCCTCGACCTTCTCCCCGGGGATGCCACCATCTACGGCGACTGCGGCGACGGCTATGCCGACTGGGAGGCCGACATCAACCCCCTCAACTGGAAGGTCGAGGGGACGATCGACTTTTACGACTATTGCTCCGAGGGGGTGACCATCTCAGGCCCCGCCGACTTCTGGGGGGACATCGACCCCCTGAGCAGGGAAATGGACCTGACCATGGCCTTCCCGGCCCTCTCGGTGGAGGCCGACGGCGAGGAGGTGACGGTCCAGGGGAACGTCGGCATGGACTTCGAGGTGGAGCTCGACGGCCGCACCGAGGGGAAGATCAAGATGGACCTCGTCCTCGAGGACGAGAGCACCGGCAAGACCTACTGGCTCAGCGACTACAAGGTCGAGGAGAAGGAGCGCGCCACCTTCTACGAGGTGCGGATGGGCGGTCGCTACTACGACCACGATGCGGGCTACATCGACTTCGAGACCCTCGACCCTCTGGAGATCTTCTTCGAAGACGACCAGCCCTCCGAGGGCCAGGTCAAGTTTTCCGGCGGCGAGGGCACCTGGGCCCTGCTGGACTTCGAGAGCGACGGGCATTACCGCATCGAGATGTCCGACGGCACCGTCGAGACCGGAACCCTCTGAGCCGGGCGAAACTTTAAAACTCTGCACAAGAAAAAGGGCGGCCGTCGGGCCGCCCTTTTTCTTTGGATGGGGTGTGGATGCCGCCTGAGGATCTTCCTGGTCGCGCAACCTGAAGCCGGGTTCCGGGCCGCCTTCTGCCGGTTGATCCGGTTTTCTTCGTCCGGCAGGATTCGCAGGGACTGATCCGCCGGGCTTCCGGCAGGGCCGGGCCCCGGGCCGGGGACTTTCAACCCACCTGGAATCTGGTATGTTTTAATGGCTCTGGGCAAATGGCGGCCACATTCTCCCGGCGCCGGCCTGGTGGTCAAATGGGCGGCGGCCGCCAAGGGCGTTCGCGAAGCCGCTGCGGTCGGGACGGCGCGGCTCGGACGGTTCGTCTTGCAATCATTTTGATCGAAGGGGACGAGGGACGATGAACGAGCTACAGCAGTTGCTGACTCCGGAGAAGGTGGATGCGGTGCTTTTCGACATGGACGGGGTTCTGACCGGGACGGCAAAGATTCATGCCGCCTGCTGGAAGAAAATGTTCGACGAATTCCTGTTGCGGCGAGCCACCGAGGGCAATGAAAGCTTTCAGCCCTTCGACATCGATCTCGATTACAAGGAGTTCGTGGACGGCAAGCTCCGCTACGACGGGGTTCGCAGTTTTCTTGCCTCCCGCGGCATCGAACTGCCCGAGGGGGAACCGGAGTCGGCGCCGGGCGGTGAAACCGTCTGTGGTCTCGGCAACCTCAAGGATGAAATGGTTCAGGAAGCGATCGAGGCCGAGGGGGTGGAGGTATTCGAAGGTTCAGTGGCCCTGGTGCGTAAAATCCGGGCTGTGGGAATCAAGACGGCCGTCGTCTCGGCGAGCAAGAACTGTCAGGCTGTTTTGAAATCGGCGGGCATCGAGGATCTGTTTGACCGGCGGGTCGACGGGGTGGTGGCCGCCGGCCTCAACCTGCCGGGAAAGCCGGCCCCGGACACCTTTCTGGAGGCCGCCGAGCAGCTCGGCGTCCCGCCATCGCGGGCCGTGGTGGTGGAGGACGCCATCAGCGGGGTGCAGGCCGGCCGCAGTGGAGGCTTCGGGCTGGTGATCGGAGTCGCCCGGCACGGCAACGCCGATTCTCTGAGGGAAAACGGCGCCGATGTCGTGGTCAGCGATCTGAGTGAAATGCTGTAGGGCCTTCCTGGCTCGTTGCTATGACGGAGAGGCCCCGAAGGGGCGAAGGGAATGAACTCAGAGACAGGACTGTCATGATTCGACATGAAACCCTGAATCCGCCGAAACAGATCTATCCGGTCAACGAGTGGAAAATCATCGAAACGGCCTTTTATCCCCGTTTTCTGGCTCAGACTGAAACGATTTTCTCCATTGGCAACGGCTATCTCGGCATGCGCGGCAGTTTCGAGGAGGGCCGGCCGGTCTCCCATTCCGGCACCTTCATCAACGGGTTCCACGAAACCTGGCCCATCGTCTACGGCGAGGAGGCTTTCGGTTTTGCCAAGACCGGGCAGACCATGCTGAACGTCACCGACTGCAAGGTGATCCGCCTGTTCGTGGACGACGAGCCCTTTTTCCTGCCATCGGCCACCCTGATGCTTTTCGAGCGGATCCTCGACATGCGCGCGGGGACCCTGGACCGGAAACTGTTGTGGGAAACGGCCTCGGGCAAACAGGTGCTGATCGAATCGCGGCGCCTGGTCTCCTTCGAGCACCGGCACCTGGCGGCCATTTCCTATCAGGTCACGGTCCTCAATGCCGAAGCGCCGGTGGTGATTTCCTCCGAGGTGCTCGGCGATCAGCCCAACCAGGCCGGCCGGGACGACCCGCGCCAGGCCCGCGGGTTCAAGGAAAAGGTGCTCGTGCCGGAGCAGCATTATGTCGAGAACAACCGCATCATGCTGGCGTACCGGGTCAAGAACAGTGGGATGACCCTGGCCTGCGGGGTGGAGCATGTCATCGACACCGAGTGCCCTTTTGAATGTTTCAGCGAATGCGCCGGGGAGTCGGGGCACATGGCCCTCTCGGTCGAAGCCAAGCCGGGCAAGCCGATCCAGCTGATCAAGTACATGAGCTATCATTCCTCGCGCAGCGCCCCGCCGGAAGAGCTCTGCGCCCGGGCCGAGCGCACCTTGAATCGGGCCGTCAGGGGAGGCATCGACGAGGTGCTGGAGGGTCAGGTCCGGTTTCTGGACGATTTCTGGCGGCGCAGCGACGTCCGGATCGAAGGGGATCCTACCGCCACCAAGCGACCGCCGGCGGAAATGCAGCAGGCCCTGCGCTGGAACCTCTTCCAGATCCTGCAGGCCAGCGGCCGGGCCGAGGGGGTGGGCATCCCCGCCAAGGGGCTGACCGGGCAGACCTATGAGGGGCACTATTTCTGGGACACGGAAATCTATGTCCTTCCCTTTCTCATCTACACCGAACCGAGGATCGCCAGGAATCTGCTCAAATTCCGCTACAGCATGCTCGACAGGGCCAGGGAGCGGGCCCGCGCCGTGAACCTGAAGGGAGCCCTCTTTCCCTGGCGGACCGTCAACGGGGAGGAGGCCTCCGCCTACTACGCCGCCGGAACCGCCCAGTTCCACATCAACGCCGACATCATCTACGCCCTGAAGAAGTATGTCGACGTCACCGGCGACCAGGCCCTCCTGTACAACGAGGGGGCCGAGATGCTGGTCGAAACCGCCCGCGTGTGGGAGGACCTCGGGTTTTATTCAAGCCGCAAGGGCGGCAGGTTCTGCATCCACGGAGTGACCGGCCCGGACGAGTACACCACGGTGGTCGACAACAACACCTTCACCAATCTCATGGCTCGGGAAAATCTGTGGTTCGCTGCCGAGACGGTGACCACTTTGCGCCAGAACTATCCCCAGTACTACGAGTTGCTGGTCCACAAGACCGGTCTTGACCCGGCCGAAGTCGAGGCCTGGAAGACGGCGGCGGACAGCATGTACGTCCCCTTCGACAAGGAGAGCGGTATTCACCCCCAGGATGACAGCTTCCTCAACCACGAGGTCTGGGACCTGGCGAACACGCCCCGGGACAGGTTCCCCCTGCTCCTTAATTATCACCCCCTCGTCATCTACCGCCACCAGGTGATCAAGCAGGCCGACGTGGTTCTGGCCCTCTTCCTGCTGGGCCACGAGTTCTCAGCCGAGCAGAAAAAGCGCACCTTCGAATACTACGACCCCCTGACGACCGGCGACTCCTCCCTTTCGGCCTGCATCCAGAGCATCGTCGCGGCGGAGGTCGGCGACATGAAGAAGGCCCTCGCCTACGGTCGCTACGCGGTGCTCATGGATCTGGCCGATATCGGCGGCAATGTCAGCAACGGCTGTCACATCGCCTCCATGGGGGGAACCTGGATGGTCATGGTCTATGGCCTGGCGGGACTGCGCGACTACAATGGCGCCATTTCCTTCAACCCGCGGCTGCCCCCGGAGATGAAGCGACTCCTCTTCCCCTTGAAAATCAGGGGACAGGACCTGGAGGTGGACATCGTCCAGGGGGAAGCGACCTATCTGCTGCGGGAGGGGACTGGGCTGGTCATCAGCCACCGGGGGGAGGAGATTTCCCTGGTCAAGGGCGAACCGGTCACCAGGGCGCTCAGCGCCGGTGACGAAGGGCCGGAAAACTAGAATTTCCTGCAAATTATGCCTGTTGGGAACGGGTCGAAGGAGAGACGATGGAGCTGCCCAGTCCGAGTGATGTCCAGGTGCCGACGCTGGGGGCCTGCACGGTGCCTTCACCGCTGCCAATGGCGGAAGACGGTTTCATCGATGAAGGCGACCGGGTGCTCCTTTTTTCCAGCACCCGGCCGTTGCAGCCCTTTCTCCAGTCGGGCCGGGAGCCGCCGGCTTTCGAAATGGCCGGCCCCCGGCGGAAGATTTTTTTCGACCCGAAAAAGTTGACCTGCGGCATCGTGACCTGCGGCGGCCTTTGCCCGGGGCTCAACGATGTCATCCGTTCGATCGTGCTGACGCTTCGGCACGGCTACGGGGTGCAGCGGATCCTCGGTTTCCGCTACGGCTACCTCGGTCTGACCGGAAAGAGCAGCGACCCGCCGCTCGAACTGACCCTGGAACTGATTAGCACCATCCACGAGCGGGGCGGCACCCTGCTCGGCTCCTCCCGGGGGCCCCAGGACATCTCCGAGATGGTCGATACCCTGGTCCGGCAGAACGTGGGAATCCTCTTCACCATCGGCGGCGACGGCACCCTGCGGGGGGCATCGGCAATCTGTCAGGAGATCACCCGTCGCCAGCTGTCCATCGCCGTCATCGGCGTGCCCAAGACCATCGACAACGATCTCGACTGGACCATGCGCAGCTTCGGGTTCACCACCGCCGTTTCCGAGGCCCGGGAGTCCATCTATGCCGCCCACACCGAAGCAGTCGGCGCATACAACGGCATCGGGCTGGTCAAGCTCATGGGGCGGCATTCGGGGTTTATCTCCGCCCATGCCTCCCTGGCCAGCGGCGATGTCAATTTCTGCCTGGTGCCAGAAGTCCCTTTCTCCCTCCATGGCGAAAAAGGTTTTTTGGCGGCCCTGGAGCGGCGGCTCGGGCAAAGGCGCCATGCGGTGGTTGTGGTGGCCGAAGGGGCGGGGCAGGACATCCTGCAGGACCCCGCCCACCAGGAACAGGATGCCTCCGGGAACCTGCGCCTCAAGGACGTCGGGGTCTTTCTGCGCGACCAGATCGGGCTCCATTTCCGGGAACGCGGCATCGAGACGACCGTCAAGTACATCGATCCCAGCTACACCATTCGCAGCCTCCCGGCGGGCGCCCTCGATTCGGAGTTCTGCCTGATGCTCGGGCAGCACGCGGCCCATGCGGGAATGGCGGGCAAGACCGACCTGGTGGTCGGGCTTTGGAATCAGAACTTTACCTATATCCCCATCTCCCTGAGCGTGGCCCGCACTAAAAAAATTGATCCGCGCAGCGACCTCTGGCAGCGGGTGCTGGAGACGACCGGGCAACCGGCATCTATGCCGGGCTGAAAGGCCGGTCGCTTTCGTCGTCGGAAGGCTGATCCCAGCAAGAAGCTTCAGCGGGGACTTGGGGGTCGGGGCGGGAAATAGAGCGCTCTACGCGGTGTATCGTTTCGGCCGCATCGTTCCGCAAGGTTATGTTCCGATAATTGAGCCTCCGCGTTGACATGCCTGGAGATCGACTATAATGGGACTTTAGGCAGGACAAAATCTTTGTGGAGGATGTCCATGAAACGAGCCATCCTGATGCTCTTGACCGGAGGCCTGATGCTGAGCGTCCCGGTGCAGGCCGACGACGTCACCGACCAGATCGACGAGGCCCTGAGCGCCTACGAAAGGAAAGACCTCTCCACCACCCTGACCGCCCTCGATACGGCGTCGGCCCTGGTGCGCCAGGCCAAGGCCGAGCAGCTCTCGGATTTGCTCCCCGCCCCCCTTTCGGGATGGAACGCCGAGGAGGCCGAGTCGGGCTTTGCCGGCTCGGCGGTGATGGGAGGCGGAATCAACGCCGAGCGCCGCTACTTCAAGGACGATGCGGAAATCACCATCTCGGTCGCCTCCAATTCGCCGATGATCCAGGCCATGGCCATGGTCTTCTCCAACCCGATGTTCGGCGGCGCCGGGCAAAAGATCAAGATCATCGACGGGCGCAAGGTCATCGCCGAGGAGCAGTCGCTGCAGACTGTGCTCGGGGGGGCGGTCCTCGTGTCGGTCCAGGGGCACGAGGCCTCGCAGCAGGATTTGAAGGCCTATTTCAAGGCCATCGATTTTGAAGGGATCGAAAAGGCGGCCGGATTGCGGAATTGAGAGCCCAGGGTGCAATAAAGTATCATTCATTGCATTCCCGGTGCTGTTATTTGCAGAAGGGGAGGGCGTACCGGAGGGCTTGAAAGATCGAAGAAAGGGTCATTTCTATCGTTATAAGTAACCTTGCTTTTACGAAGGAGAAGAGCCCATGATGATTCGAGTCGAGTACACCGATGGACAGCAGCAGCTTGTTCGCCCCCACTTGCTGAAAAAACTCCTCGCCTCCAGGACGATTGCCTGGTTCGAGCGCTCAGGCCAATGGGCCAGGGTGGACGAAGATGCCTTGAGAAACCCGGGAGGCAATGCTGATTATTCAGGTCCTGAGAGGCGTTCTGCGTATTGAGGCGGAAAGCGGCCTCGGGGGTCGGCGCCGCAGGCGTCGACCCCCGAAGAGCAAAGAGCGATCAGTTCACCCTTTATCTCCCCCATCCCTGAGATCAATCAAAGCCCTGACTTTTCCTGCAACCTTTTCCGCAGTGAATCCGAAATGTTCCATCAGTTCCCCTCCCGGGGCGCTGGCGCCGAAGCCGGTCATGGCGACGACGATCCCTTCGTGCCCCGCGTAGCGCTCCCAGCCGAGGGGGGCCGCCGCTTCGATCGCGACCCTGGCCCGGCAGGCGGGAGGCAGAACGGCCTCCCGGTAGGTCCGCTCCTGCTGCTCGAACAGCTCCCAGCAGGGCAGGGAGACGACCCGGATCCCAAGCCCTTTCTTCTCCAGCAGCGCCCGTGTCTCCAGGGCCAGGTGCACCTCAGAGCCGGTGGCGATAAGGATCGCGTCCAGACTCCCTTCCTCCCCGGCCAGCACGTAGCCGCCGCGGCGAAGGCCGTCGGCGGGGGCGCAGAGTTCCCGATCGAGGATCGGCAGTGACTGCCGGGAAAGGACCAGGGCCGTGGGACCGGTGCGCCTCTCGACCGCGAGGCGCCAGGCTTCGGCCGTTTCGTTGGCGTCGCAGGGGCGGATGACGCTCAGGTTCGGGATCGCTCGCAGGGCCGCCAGGTGCTCTACCGGCTGGTGAGTGGGGCCGTCTTCGCCCAGGCCGATCGAGTCGTGGGTGAAGACGTAGATCGGGCCCAGGCCCATCATCGCCGCGAGGCGAATCGGCGGCCGCATGTAGTCGGAGAAGACCAGGAAGGTGCCTCCGAAAGGGATCAGGCCGACGTGGCAGAGGCCGTTGAGGATCGCCCCCATGGCGTGCTCGCGCACCCCGAAGTGAAGATTTCGGCCGGCCCGCTCCGCGCAAAAGGACGCTTCGCCCTTCAGGGCCGTGTTGTTGGAGGGGCCGAGGTCGGCCGAACCTCCGAGCAGCAGGGGCAGGCGCGAGGCCAGCGCGTTCAGCACCACCCCGCTCGCCACCCGGGTTGCGAGCGGGCCGTCTTCGGGGGAAAAGCGGGGCAGGGCCCGGTCCCAGCCGTCGGGAAAGCCTCCTCCCTGCATCTGCAGCCAGGGGGTCAGGGGCGAACCGGGTGTCTCCCTGAGGCGGTCAAAGCGCCTTTGCCACTCGGCTTCGCGGCGCGCTCCCCGTTCGGTGGATTCGGCCAGGTGGGCCCGGACCGCTTCGGGGACGACGAAAGAGCCTTCGGGGTCTCGCCCGTAGGCTCGCTTGGTCAGGGCCAGTTCCTCGGCGCCGAGGGGGGCGCCGTGAGCTGCGGCGGTGTCCTGCTTGCGGGGGGCGCCCTGGGCGATGTGAGTGCGGGCGACGATCAGCGAGGGGCGCCCGTCGGCCTTGGCCCGGACCAGGGCGGCGTCGATCTCGGCCAGGTTCTCCCCCTCCACCCGCTGCACCTGCCATCCGTAGGCGAGGAAGCGGGTCGCCACCTCCTCGCTGAAGGACAGCTCCGTGCTCCACTCGATGGTGATGCGGTTGTCCAGGTAGAGGGCGGTCAGGTTGCCGAGGCCGAGGTGCCCCGCCAGGGAGGCCGCCTCGGCGGCCACGCCCTCCATCAGGTCGCCGTCGGAGCAGAGAGCGAAGATCCGGGTTCCGAAGAGCTCCCCGTCGATTTTTTCGGAGAGGAAGCGTTCCCCCATAGCCATTCCGACGGCCGCGGCGAGGCCCTGGCCGAGGGGGCCGGTGGTCGTCTCGATGCCGGGGATGTGCCCGAATTCCGGGTGGCCGGCGCAGGGGCTGCCGAGTTGGCGGAACCTCTTCAACTCATCCATGGGCAGGTCGTAGCCGGTCAGGTGCAGGGTGCTGTAGAGCAGGGCCGAGGCGTGGCCGCAGGACAGAACGAAGCGGTCGCGGCCCGGCCACCCGGGGTTGCGGGGGTTGTGGCGCAGGTGGCGGGCGTAGAGCAGGTAGGCGATGGGCGCCGCCTCCATGGGGGCGCCGGGGTGGCCGGAGGCGGCCTTTTCCACGGCGTCGGCGGCCAGAAGGCGGATGGTGTCGACGGCCTCGCGGGCGAGGGGGTGGGGGATCTCCGGCAGGGTCATGGCAGGGCCTCCTTGCAGGGGGAAGGGACGTTGATATTGAATCAGGTCGCCGGGCAATTTTCAAGGGCTTCGGCGGGACAGGGTAGCGATTTTGGTTAGAATGGAAGCAAACCCTATCGAGGAGGAGCTCATGCTGTACTTTGCCTATGGCGTCAACATGGACGAGGAGACCCTGGCCGCTCGGGGAGTGACCTTTACCAAGATGTGCAGGGGGAAGGTGCGCGACATGCGCCTGGTCTTTTTCAAGCCCGGCGACGATGGAACGGGCAAGGCCGATCTGCAGGACCACCGGGGGAATGCCGTCGAGGGGGTGGTCTACGATGTTCCCGAGGAGAGCCTGGCCCGCCTCGACGTCTACGAGGGGGTGGACCGGGGGCACTACCGTCGCCAGGCGGTGGTGGTGCAGAGTTCAAAGGGGGAACTCGACTGCGTCGCCTACCGGGCCACCAAGTTCCGCACCGGCCTCAAGCCGAGCCCCGACTACCTGGGGCCGATCGTACGGGGCGCAGAGGCCCATCGGCTCTCCGGCGATTACATCACCTTTTTGAAATCCCACGACACCATGGACGCTTCAAGGTAGGGCCAGAAAAAGCTACAGGGCCGGACCGGGGGAAGGCGCCCCGTAAATCCGGCCCCAAAGCTTTGCTAGCATCGGAACAGAAGAAGGAAGGTTTTTATCGCCGGCCCGCCTGCCACAACAGGCCCTTGATGGTTCCTACTATATCGGGGGGAGGCGGGCCCTGCCACGTGGGAACCCGTAAAAAGGCGAAACCGGAGCGACAGTGCCCGACTGTGCTTTCGCACAGGGGCGCCGTCAGCCCCCGAAGCGGCAATGGGCCATGAGGGTGGCCAGTTGTTCCCGGCGCGACCCGGTCCACTGCGCCAGCAGCCGCTCGGCCAGGGTCACTCCGCTCTCGGCGATTTCCTCGATGCCCTCGAGGTAGATGCTTTCATCCGCTCCTCCGGCGTCTCTTTTCCGCTCCGCTCGCAGCCCCCTTCGGGCGATGTCCAGGGCTTCCAGGGCCACCTCCCGCAGGGTCCTTTTCCCCATGGGCGTCTTCAGGCCGAGGCGCCAGGACTGCCGCCAGAGCCGGTCCCGTTCGGCGGCGTCCTGGTTCCGGAACAGAGCCCAGATCTCCTGTCGGGACTCCTCGCCGTACAGCAGGCCCTTCACCAGCGCCGCCATCGCCATCGTCTGCTCCGGCAAAAGGCTGTCGGCGGAGCGAATCTCGATCTGCGGGCGAAGCCGCGCCTCGGGGAAGAGGGTGGAGAGGTGCAGGTCCCAGTCGGCGAGGAGGGGGCGGTGCCCCGCGAAGCCCTCGGCCATGAAGCGGCGGAAGGTGAAGCGCTCCTTCGTCATGTCGAGAAACGTCCCCCTGCGCGCGATAAAATACATCGGCACGTCGAGGGCCCAGTCCACGTAGGCGGCAAAGCCGGCCCCCTCCTCGAACAGGGGGGGGATGAGACCGGTTCGGTCGGGGTCGGTGCGCGACCAGATCTCGCCCCGGGTAGAGAGAAAGCCGCTCGGGCGCCCTTCGAGGATCGGCGAGTTGGCGAACAGGGCGTAAAGCAGGGGGGCAAGGGACAGGGACAGGCGCAGCTTGGCGATGCAGTCGGCTTCGTCCGAAAAGTCGAGGTTGACTTGGAGGCTGGCGGTCTGCTTCATCATGCGCAGCCCCATTTCGCCGGTGCGCTTCATGTAGGGGGCCATCACCCCGTAGCGCTCCTTGGGGACCAGGTCGATGCCCGTCAGGGGGGAAAAGGGCTGGACCCCCAGGCCGAGAAAGGCGAGCCCCTCGGTTTTTGCGGTGGCCAGGACCTGGTCGATGTGGCGGGCGAAGTCCACCTGGCAGCAGTGGATGTCGGGGCAGAGCCGGCCGGAAAGCTCCATCTGGCCGCCCGGCTCCAGGGTGATGGAGCTGGTCTTCCCGACCAGGGCGATGAGGCGCCCCTCCTCCCGGATGCCCTGCCATCGACCGGACTGCTCCAGGCTGCCCAGAAAGCGCTCGATCTGCTCGAAGGAGGCCGCCTCGCCGGTGCGCTCATCGACCACCAGTTTTTCGAGTTCGGCGCCGATGCCCCAGCGCTCCCGGGGCTTTGCAGCGTGTGCCAGGTAGTCGACGAGATCTTGGGGCGAGGCGACCGGTCGGTCCAGGTTGGGCTTGACGAGAGTGGTCATGCGGTAAGGGTATCACTCTGCCCCGGGAGGTAAATCGCTCCGGGGCGTTTAATCCGCAGACCGGCCCGGGGGCCGGCCTGCGGTGTGGGAGAGTCGGGGAGGGGCTAGGAACCGAGGTAGTCGGTAATGGCTTTTCCGATGGTCTTGAAGATCCGGACGAACTCCTTCTCGTTCCTTTCCAGCAGGGTGATGCGGAAACCGAGCTCCGGGGTGCAGAAGGACGAGATGGGCACCACGCAGATGCCCGTGGAGGCGAGCAGGTAGTAGACGAAGCGCTTGTCGAGGGAAACCCCGGGCTCGCCGACCAGCCCTTCGACCAGGCTCTTCACCTCGGGGTTTTCGATGGGCAGGCTTTGTCCGCCGGTGAGCTTGCCCCGCTCGAAGACCACGCTCATGTAGAAGGCGCCGTTGGTCCGGTTGGCCTTGATCCCGGGGACCTCCTTGAGGATATCGTAGGCGAGGTTGGAGAACTTCTCGTAGCGTATCTTGCGCTCCTCGAGGTACTTCGGATACTCGGGGTGGCTCATGATCGGAGGGATCGCCTTCTGGGGCAGGGTGGTGGAGCAGACCTCGACCATCTTGGAGTCGAGGATGCTCTGGATGTAGCGCTGGAACATGGGGTCCTTGTCGGCGTTGTAGACCTCGATCCAGCCGCAGCGGGCCCCCGGCCAGGGCAGTTCCTTGCTGATCCCCTTCATGGCGATGGCCGGCACGTCGCCGATCAGGTCGGAGATCGGCTTGGTCGCCTCGCCGTTGTAGACGATGTTGTGGTAGATCTCGTCGCAGATGATGAAGAGGTCGAATTCCCGGGCGATGGCGACCATTTCCTTGAGGATGCGCTCCGGGTAGACGGCGCCGGTGGGGTTGTCGGGATTGATGATGAGGATCCCAGAGATGGCCGGGTTGTACTTCACCGACAGGCGCAGGTCGTCCAGGTCGGGGTACCAGTTGTTGTCCGGGTCGAGGCGGTAGGAGACCGGCTTCTGCCCGGCGTGGGAGGCCTCGCCCGAGGAGTGGGTGGAGTAGGTGGGGGAGGGGCCGATGACCCGGGCTTCCCGGCGCAGCAGGCCGTAGACCTTCTGGATGGCGTCGCCCAGGCCGTTGAAGAAGATGATGTCCTCGGCGGTGATCTGGGCCTTGCCCCGCTTGTTGTTCGCTTCGGCGAGGAACTCGCGCGTCTCGAGCAGGCCCTTGGTGGCGCAGTAGCCGTAGGAACAGTCCTTCATGGCCAGGTCGGCGACGATGGCCTTCATCCATTCGGGGATCTTCTCCCCCTTGGCAATCGGGTCGCCGATATTCTCCATGTTGGTCTTGATCCCGAGGTGCTGGAGCTTTTCGGCGATTTCGACGATGGCCCGGATCTCGTAGGTGAGCTCTCCGGCACCGATGTGTACGATGTTGTTGCGCATGGTTGTTCTCCCCGCTCTCCGATATTGAAGCCGCCGCAAGGGCGCCCGGCCTTCCGGATACGAAAAAGGCCATGGACTCGCCGCCCATGGCCTTTGTTCAAGCAGATCCGGTGAGGGTCACATGGCAAGGAGCCGGGCGCAGAGGCGGCGTACGGGCGCCGCGCTGCTAGCTCGCGCAGCCTCTATCGCCTTGACCTGTCCCTTTTCGAAAATAGCCACGAAACCTCTCTTTGATTTCCTGCGTTTGCTTACCACGGAGTCCGCGCAAAGTCAACGATTACCTTTGTCTTCGCCCGCTCCGGGTAGGTGACGGCCGGGCGGGGCGGCGGCCCGGGCACGGCGCGGGAGAGGTCGTTCCGGGATCTGAAGTTAATGAAAACAAAAGGCTTTTTGACAAAGTTTATCTTTTTGGTTATGGTTGAAAGAGAAAAGGTAAAGAAAGGCGGGTCCGGCAGGTCGAAAAAGGAGTTCGGACATTAAACATGCGATAACGAACGATAAGCACGGCGTTCGGGCGGCGACAGAGATCGGGGTCAGGGAGAAGTCGGACATCGGGGTGAGAGCCCTGAAGGTTGTTTTCCGGGCCTCCGTTGTCCTGACATTTGCGGTGGTTTTTCTGATCGGTGCATGGGCCGTCCTGGCGTTGGTGAGCGCGGCGGTCGGCAGCGGTGGTGTGATGGAACTGATTAAGGGCTGGTTCGGCGCGGTCGGAGGTTAGTCGGAAGGCTTGCCCTGCCTGGATGTTAAACACACACCGCAGAGGCTGTGGATGCGTCTCGGGCTTTTAGAGACGCGGATTCAGACCAGATGCGTACACTCATTTCTCCTCCTTGAACCTGCGGTCTGTGCGCGTGTCCGTTGGACCAGGGTCTTCCTTGTGACAAAAGGGGACTAGGTTTGGGGCTTGTCGAGGAGCAAGGCAACCTCCCCCGTGCCTTTAAGAGCTTAAAATTAAAAGCTTTGTTGCGAAAGAGTTCAAGGCTTCCGCCAGCACTGCGTGAAATTCAGGAGCGTTTCGCCATAGATTGTCACAAGATCTTCTAAATAGGCTGCTTAAAATCCCAAGCTATATTTTCAACCCCCTCCCCGCCAAATAAAAAACAAAACAATTCTGGATGTTTATACTTTAGACTCCCCTTCATGGCATTCCTTTTGCTCCTGTTCATCACAGGTTTATAAACAAAACACTAAATATTCCCCTTCGATAATGGCAAAGCCAGAGTGATCTGGTGACGCAAAGCCACGGGTCCACTATCTGGATGGCCGGGTTACCGAAAAGGGTGCCGCAAAACCTAATTACAAATTAGGAAAGGATAAGTGCGCCCAATTCCATCTGGAATGTGGGCGTTTTTGTTTTTGAAACGAGTATTACGGTAAATGCCCAGTGTTCAACAGCCACTGTGCGATCTTGAAGCCTCGCGTCTGCAAACAAGAGGTTTTAGTAATCATCTGTCACCAAATAGAGACACTATTGGCCCGGATTTCAGGAGAAACTTTGATAGTGAACTTTAAATGAAAAAAATATGTACCTGATTGATTCATAGTCGTTTTTTTGTTTTTGATGGCCATACTAATTGGCTGCGAAAAAATTCGGAATCTTGAAGCGACAACTGTTGTACATAAAATATCGACAATTTAGAGGCAGTCTGCAAAGAAAGTGTTGCTGATAGGCAACATATCTATATTTTTTCTCGAAAAAAGTATCTAAGGATTGTCTATGTGTTTGAAAAATAATGAGAAGTACATTCCTGGTACTGTAATTGCTCTAGGCAGGGGTTTGGTTTTGATATTTGGGAATCACTAAATAAACATAAACGCCCTAAAGGCTGAGTATGTAACCAGAAGGAATGGTTCATTTTTACATAGAATTCAAAAAACCAACAGGAGGTGTTTTCATGTTTTCATTTTTTCAAGATGGCGGACTTTTTATGTATGTAATTTTAACGGTCTCTATTATCTCTCTTGCTCTGTTTTGCGAGAGAGCGAGCTTTCTGTTCTTCCGGCTAAAACTCAATACCGACAAGGCCTATCAAAAGATCTTATTGGCCCTTGAAAGCCTGAATTACAGTGCCGCGCTGGAAGAATGCGCCAAGATCGAAAAACACCCGCTGGGCCGGATTCTGAAGGCGGGATTATTGAAATCGGACAAACGCGATAAAGACATCGAACTGGCGATGGAAGAGAAGATCATGGGGGAAATCCCCCTGGTCAAAGCGCGCATCAACTACCTGACCATGTTCGCCAACATCTCCACCCTGCTGGGCCTGCTTGGGACGATCATCGGTCTTATCACCGCATTCCAGGGGGTCAGCAGCGCCTCGGAAGCGGCCAAGCAGGAAATTCTCGCAGCCGGTATCTCCGTTGCCATGCTGACGACCGCTTTCGGCCTGATCGTGGCCATCCCCTGCCTGGTCGGGTTCTACGTCCTCAACAACCGGGGTGATCACCTGATCGAAAAGTTCGAGGAAAAGGCCCTCGGCCTGCTCAACACCCTCTCTGCTCTGAAAAGAGAAAAGGACCTGGAATGTCAAGGCTAGCCAGGAGAAGACAGAAGGTGGAGCAGGACGTCGACATCGACATGGTCCCGGTAATGAACATGTTCCTGGTGCTGATCCCCTTCCTGCTGATGTCGGCCAGCTTCCTTCACCTCAAGGCGATCAACACCTCGGTTCCGGTTCGGGCCGAGACGGTGAGCGAGGCGGCCCCGGAGCAGAAGGTCAAGGTCACGGTGATCGTCGAGCTGGGGGAAGGCGGCATCAAGATGTCCGCCCTGGCCGACGAACTGGATGCCGGCACCCTGGAGCGGCTCGATGCCACCATCGAGAAGTCGAAGGACCAGGAATACGCCTTTGGCCAGATGGTCGGCCACTTGGAGCAGATCAAGAGCCGATACCCCGCGAGCGACACCATTATCGTGATACCGGAGGACAGCGTCCGTTACCACGCCATCATCGAGACCATGGATGCCGCCAGGTATTCCGAGGAGACGCCGCTCTTCCCGAAGGTGGTGTTGTCCGAGCGGGTCGGGTAGGGAGCGCACATGGCACTGGGACAGATCGGACGGCGCTCCAGGCAGGGGACGGTGACGCCGAGGCTGCAAATCACCGCGATGATGGACATGTTCACCATCATCATGATTTTCCTCCTCGTCTCCTTCTCGAGCACCCCCGAGACATTGCAGCTCGACCAAAGCCTGGAGTTGCCGAAGTCGGCGGCCAAACTCGATTACACCAAGAACATCAAGCTGGTCATGACCCAAACGAGTCTTCAGCTGGAGGGCGAGGTGGTGGCCACCCTGGACGGGGAAACCATTCAGGGCCTCGATTCGCACAAGCCGCAATCATCGAGCCTTTACCAGCGGCTCAAGGAGTACCGGGAGAAAGCCGACGCGGAAGCGGCGGCGGAGACGGGGCCGGACGAGGTCCAAAACCACCTCCTTTTTCTGTGCGACCGGCGGCACTCCTTCAAAACCATCAACAGCATCATCAAAACGGCTGGCATGGCAGGCTATCCCAACCTGCAGTTCGCGGTTCTGGAGAAATGAAAGCCATGAGGGAGACGACGAAGAAGCGATGGCTGCCGATCCTTGCCCTGGTCCTGGCCGCACAACTGCTGGCCCCGGCCTGGCCGGGCAATCGGGCCTGGGGCGAAGAGGGAAAAGACGGCAAGGGGGAGGCGCTTCTCAGTCGCATCGACTTCGGCAATGCTTATGTCATGGGCCAGTCGATCAAGTCCGGGGCGGTCTACCTGCTCAACCGCAAGAAAAGCGACATCCAAAGCATGCTCGACTGTCGCCGGGATTACCGGCGGGAGATCCGGGAGGATGCCGAGGTGGTGGACACCACCCGGGAGCGCTTTTCCCGGCGGTGAGAAGGCCGGATAAAGGACTTTCCCTTCTGTCGAATGCAACTGAAATCTGATTTTATCCCGGGGCAATGACGATGAACCGATCATCAGCGAAGAAAGAAGAGGCTTCGGCCGCCAAGCCGGCGGGCGGAGGCCAGGACGGACCCGGTTCGCTTGCCGGGGTTGTGGCGCAGTTTTTCGTTTTTGAAAGAGAGGATTATCTCGGCTGGGACTGTTTCGACAAGGCCACGGTGGTCATCGGCAAGGGGCCGGGCGCCGACTTGGTTCTGCACGATCCCCGTATTGCCGACATTCAGGTGGTGGTTCGGGTCGAGGATGCCCGGGTCATTATCCATGACCCGACCGAAAGCGGGCTAGCCCGGGTCAATGACGAGGCGGTCACCACCTGTCTGCTGGGCCCTCTGGATGCCATACGGATCGGCCGTTACACCATTAAGGTCAGGCTGAAACCGATCAAGCGCAAGGCCACCCGGCTTCAACCCGTGGAGCGGGAGACCGAAGGGCGGAAAAAGGTTGATCCGAACACAGAGGCCGGCCCGGGCGTTTCAAAGAGGAGAGGGGATGATATCCCGCCGGCCCCCGCAACCTCCCAAGAGGTCCAGACTGTTGACGCCGGGGAGAGGGAAGAGGTCGTCGATTCCCCCGAGACGTCTTCCCTTCCCCGGGTTCTGAGGTCCTGGCAAGCCCGTAAGGCGAAGAGGGCGAAAAAGCCCCAACCGGCCAAGAAGCCGGCAAGCGCCGATGAAGCTCAAGAACCTTTGGCCGGGAGGGAAACCTACACGAGGCCCGGGTCGCAGGAAACTCTGCGTCCGCCCCGGGCACCTGAAGGACCGGAACTTCCACCGAGCCAGGAGGACCCGGAGATTCTGGAATGCCTGCAGACTCTGACCGGGGGGGGGGCGGACACACCGGCCGAAGCCGGCAAACCCGTTGATGAGAGCGGAGGTAAGGAAGAAAGGGGCGCTCCTGAAGATCCCCGGGGATTGCACGCTCCTTCCGCGCCCAGGCCCCTCGATGCTCCGCGGGCCACCCGGCAGCCGGCCAACGGCGAAAGCCCGGCGACCCCCGGGGCCGTCCCTTCGACCTCCTGGCTGGGCAGCCCCCACCTCGACCGGGAAGAGGACGACGAAGAGGAGCGCGAGGACGTCGAGGCCGATTTCTCCCTGCGGGACAAGCTGACCGCGGAGGCGGGCCGGGACCAGGGTCGGGATCAGCGGCAGCCTGTCCTCCAGGTCATCCGAACGCGCCGCGACCAGGTGGTGGATATCCGCTATCTCGGCCCCAAAGACAAATACCTGGCCCGGGGACAGCGCCGTCCCTTCTGTATTGCCGAAAACGGCGGCGAGGAGGGTTCCTTCGTCTTTTTCGACCAGGAACAGTCCGTCGCCAAAATTCTGCGGGACGGGCAACAGCCCCTGGAGGGCGATCGGCTGTGCGTCCCGGCCAACCGGGCCGGCCGACTCCGCAAAGTCTTCAGGGCGCCGGTCCCGGTGCACGGTCGGGCGGTCGTCGCTCATGGCGGGGACGAATATCTGATCCGCCGGACCTTCGCCCGTCCGAGTCCGCGTGTCGCCGATGCGCCCCGGTCCGGGGGCAACGTGCTGCGCACCCTGGCGACGTCCACCCTGTTCCACCTTTTCGTGCTGCTACTGGCCGGCATGTTCGTTTCCCTGCCCGGCACCGACCGGCTCGAGCCGCCCGAGGCCCGTTTCGTTCAGATCGACGCCCGCCGGCTCGAACCGCCGAAGAAGCCGCCGGTGGAAAAGAAGCTCGCCGAGGTCAAGCCGAAGCCGAAAAAGAAGCCGCCGGTCAAAACGGTCCGGAAAGCCAGCCCGAAAAAGACCAAGGTGGCGAGCAAGAAGGCGGCGCCGCCCCAAACCAGGCAGGTGGCCAAGGCCGCTCCCGCCTCGTCGCCCCAAGCAGGCAATGCCCTGAACCGCAATATCAAGAAGGAAGGGATTCTCGGCGCCCTCGGCATTTCCGACGGGGTCCAGGCCGGGGCCAAGGAAGCCCTGGCCGCGGTGACCAATATCGCCGCCGTCTCCACCTCCCACGCCAGCGAGGGCACCCTCAAGGTCGGCGGCATCACGGGGAAACTGGGCAGCTCGAAAATCGAAATCCCCAAGATGGGACTGGTGAACACCCGGGGGGCGACCCAGGTCGTGGCGAGCGCCGGCATCGCGGCCCTGGACAAGGGCCGGACCGGCCGGAACCAGGTCATGGCCATGGTCTCGGCCGACCTCAAGGCCCCGGTTCAGATCCAGGGCGGCATGAGCCGCGAGGAAGTCAAGAAGGTCATCGACGCCCACATGGACGAAATCAGCTACTGCTACGAAACGGCCCTGATCGAAGATCCGGCCCTGATGGGCAAGATGGCCTTCGAGTGGCGGATCCTGACCGACGGCGCGGTGGGAGAGGTGCGGATCAAGTCCTCCTCCGTCCGCTCCGACAGCCTCCATGCCTGCATCAAGCGTTCGATCAAGTCGTGGGATTTTCCCGAACCCAGGGGGGCCGAGGTCATGGTCTCCTATCCCTTTATTTTCGACGTCGTCGGTTTTTAAGGAGTTTGAATTCGATGAAACACAGGACCGTTTCCTTCATCATTCTTTTGTCGCTGCTGTTCGGAGCCCCGGCCGCACTCGCCCAGTCGCCCGACGAGGATGAACCGGTCTACGCCATCCAGAACCGGATCTTCGACCGCCATCACGAAATCGGTCTCGCCGCCGGCTTCGTTCCCAACGACGACTATTTTTACGCCTACCCCCTTGGGTTCAATTACATCTTCAACCTCGACGAGCACCTGGCATGGGAAGTGGTGCGGGGGCAATGGATCTTCAACAACGAAAAGGACGTCAAGAGCGACCTGGAAGACGATTTCGGCGTGACCCCGACCGAGTTCGACGAGTTGAATTTCACCGTCCACAGCAACCTGATCTGGAAGCCCTCCTACGGCAAGGACGCCCTCTGGAACAAAAAGGTCGTCAACCATGAAACCTACCTGCTGGCAGGGGCCGGCCTGGTCAATTACGACCGGAAGAGCAGCAGCGGCGAGCAGACCAGCGAAAACGCCCTTTCCCTCAGTTTCGGTCTCGGCCGCAAGTATTTTCTGAACGAGAAATTCTGCGTCAACCTGGAGTTTCGGGACCTGCTCAACTTCAAGGAGGACGGCACCGACAACCTGGTCTATCTCGGGGTGGGCCTGGGATACCGTTTCGACCTGGCGCCCCGCCAGCCGGTGCAGAAAACCTCGGTCGACAACTTCAAGCGATACCTGAGAGCCAATGACCAAGACAAATAAAATAGTATCGGCTGTTTTTCTGGCCGTCTTCCTTTTCGGGACGGCCCCCAGCGGCGAGGCCGGCATCTTTGACCTTTTTCGCGGGAAGCCCCGGCCGGGGCCGTCGGTCGCGGCCGCGGCGGAGGCCGGAGCGCCGGTCGGCGAGGATGCGTTCAGCCGCGGTTACGAGCTGTTCAGCCGGAAGGACTACCGGGCCGCCATCCCCCACCTTTACCGCTATCTGCAAAATCACAGCTTCGACGACGAGGACTACGAATGGGCCCTCTTCTTCTTCGGACTGAGCCTGCACGAGACCGGGCTCTCCCATGCCGCCGTCGACACCCTGTCCCACCTGGTGACCAAGAAGCC
Organism: Desulfuromonas sp.; assembly: GCF_002868845.1. Lineage (NCBI taxonomy): Bacteria > Pseudomonadati > Thermodesulfobacteriota > Desulfuromonadia > Desulfuromonadales > Desulfuromonadaceae > Desulfuromonas > Desulfuromonas sp. Next base: position 6,032 of record NZ_PKUB01000041.1, on the reverse strand, counting down.
CAACGCCAAGATCGTTTCCTACTCCCTGGAGCTGCTGGAGCGGATCGCCCGCACCCGGCCCTTCGACCGGGAGGAGGTGGTGCTGAACGTGCTCAGCGGCCAGGAGCTCGGCTTCGTCGACGACGAGTTGCAGAACTTCATCAACTACTACCAGGGGATCTACGACTGGGAACACGGCTACACGGAGTGGGGCAGCGAGCATCTGGAGCGGATCCGGCCGGGCAGCCATTACTACTACAAATACCTTTTCCAGAAAGCCCTTCGCCGGATCTATGCCGACCGTCTCGACGAGGCCGAGGCCCTGCTGTCGGAGATTCTTGGTGCCGATTCGGCGCCCCCGGAGGAGAAGGACGAGGCCCGGGTCACCCTGGCCCGCATCCTGTTCGAACAGGACCGTTTCGAGGAGGCCTTTCTGGTCTACCAGGACCTCGAAAAGCCGAACGTGGAGCAGGCCAAATACCTCATGGAACGGGCCTGGGCCCAGTACCGCCTCGGCCGCCCGGAAAAGGCCATGGGCCTGCTCTACGCCTTCGAGGCCCCCGGTTTCTGGCGCCATTTCACCCCCGAGTTCTTCATCCTCAAATCGTTCATCTACAAAGACGTCTGCCACTACAACCGGGCCATGAACGTGGTCGAGGATTTCCACGAGCGCTACGGCGACGCCCTCGATTTCATCTACGGCCGGGGCGACGTGGCCGAGAACAGCGAACTGCTGACCGTGATGATGGAAAAGCGCACCGTCAAAACCCTTTACCGCTTTCTGCGCCTGCTCGAGCGGGAGCGGACCGCCGCGGGCGCGCTGGAGGACCCGGAGCTGCGGCAGCACCTGGAGAAAATCTACGCCCTGCAGACCGAAGAGACGTCTCGGCGCCTGCAGGAGCACGTTGAGCGCGAGTACGAGAGCCTGGCCGAGAGCCTGCTCCGCTACGAGGAAGAGGCTCACCTGCTGGAGTACGAGATCGGCCTGGACATGTACCAGCGGGTCTCCGATTACCACTACCGCGACCAGGGGCAGTCGGTTGGCGGTGAGGAAAAGGTCGTGGCCTTCGCTTTCCAGGGGGAATTCTGGAACGACGAACTGGACGATTTCGAGGTCGTGCTGGAGAACCGGTGCGACTCCCTGGAAGAATGGGACATCTTTTTCAAATGATAAGACAACGCACTCCGAAGATCCTGCTGGCCCTTCTGCTGGCCCTGCCGCTGCTTCTCCTTCTGCCGCACCCGGCTGCCGCTGGCCTGGACGAGGCGGCCGCCACCTACGAGCTGCGCAGCGAGGAAAAGGCCCGGGAGCAGGAGCGGTTTCTGCAGCGCCTGAAGCAGGACAAGACCAAGATCGACCTGGCCATCGAAAACACCAAGTCGCTCATCGACAAATCGCGGCAGCGGCCCTACCTGCCCGAACTCTACCTGCGGCTGGCCGAACTCTACATCGAGAAGTCCCGGACCGTCTACTTCATCCGCAAGGCCGAACTGCCCGAGGGGGGCAAGTCCCTCAACCATCTCGAATCGAACACCCTGAAGAAGCAGGCTCTCGAGGTCTACCAGCGGATCCTGAGCAACTTCCCCGAATTCAAATACCGGCCCAAGGTCCATTTCTTCATGGCCCACGAGTTCCGGGAACTGGGGCAGATTGACGAGATGCTCCAGGAGTACAAAACCATTATCAGGAAGTACCCCGCCAGCGCCTATGCCGCCGAGTCCTACCTGCTGCTCGGCGACCACTTTTTCACCCAGCAGGAACTCGACCTGGCCAAACGGCACTACCAGGCGGTGCTCGGCTTCAGCGGCAGTCCGGCCCTGGCCATCGCCCGCTACAAGCTGGCCTGGTGCTACATCAACGAGGCCGACTACGGCCAGGCCCTGGAGCTCTTCGAGGCGGCGGTCAAAACCGCCGGGGCCGAGCAGGACGTCGATATCGACACCTATCGCAAGGTCGACATCAAGCTGGAGTCCCTCATCGACCTGGCCTTCTGCTATGTCGAGCAGTACAAGGAGAAATCGCCCCGGGAGGCGCTCGACTATTTCGAAACCCTGAGCTGGTCCCGGCCGGTCTACATGGTGGCCCTGGAAAAACTGGCCTACCGCTATTTCATCAAAAAGAAGTGGCAGCACTAGGGCGCGATCTACCGGACCCTCGCGGCCCTGGAGAACGACCCGGAAAAGCTCCTTCTCTACGCCGGGCGGGTCTTCGAGTGCGTTCGGGCCATCGGCACCTTCGAACATGCCGACCGGGATATGGCCCTGATCGTCAAGGCCCTGGAGACGCAGAAGTATTCGACTCACATCGCCGACGAGGTCAAGGAGAAGAACGCCCACGAATACGAACTCTACGCCCGGGACATCGTCACCCACCTCCACCAGAAGGCCCTGAAGGGCAAGTCGGCCGAGGGATTCCGCCTCGCCGCCGCCGCTTATCGCAACTACCTCGACTTTTTCGACGCCAGCGAGGCGTACGACGAGATGGCGATGAACTACGCCGAGACCCTCTTCTCGGCCGAGGACTACCTGGAGGCCGGCAAGCAGTTCGAGACGTTGGCCGGCAGCCGGGTGCGCTCGGAGCGGGAGCGCCGGGACGGCCTCTACAGCGCCGTCCTTTCCTACTACCTGGCCCTGAAAAACACCGAGGACCTGAGCGCCTACGAGAAGGTCTACGCCCGCAGCGGCCTGCGCGCCGTCGGCAAGACCTACACGGCCGAGTACCCCCGGGCCGACAAGGTCCCCAACGTTCTGTTCAACGTGGCCTGGGTCGCCTACAACGAGGGCAAGTACGGGGTCGCCATCGACGAGTTCTCCCGCTTCGTGACCGCCTACCCGCAGTCGGCCGAAGCGAAGGCGGCGGTTCACCTGATTCTCGACGCCTACAACCTGACCGAAGATTACGAGGGCCTTGTGGCCTTCGGCCGGGGGGTGCTGAAAAACGGCGCCCTGGACCGGGACCTGAAGGCCGAGGTCGCCGGAATCGTCCAGGCCTCCGAGTCCAAGGTGCTCAATCCCCTGGCGCTGGCGGCGGTGGAGAACTGGGACCAGGGCAAGAAGGGCCTGATCGCCTTCGCCGAAAAGCACCAGTCCTCCTCCCTCGGCGAGCAGGCGCTGCAGGCGGTGGTCGCCTCCAGCTCCGAGCTGCGGGACCTGCCGACCCTGTTCGGGGCGGCCGACGACCTGCTGCGGAAATATCCCCAGTCGTCCAAGGTGGAGGAAACCCTCAACCTGGTCATCGAGACCTGTCTCAACGCCTCCCAGTTCCGCCGGCTCGCCGCGTCCCTGGAGGAGTTCGCCCGGCGCCTGCCCCGGCATGCCAGCAGCGCCGATTTCCTCTACCAGGCGGCCCAGATCCGCCAGGGGCTGGGGCAGTATCGGCTGGCCAACGCCGACTACGCCCAGCTGCTCGCCGGCACCTCGGCCAAGTACCGGGACAAGGTGGAGATCGTCTGGACCCTGGTCGAAAACAACCTGAAGCTCGGTGACGACCGGGGCGCCCTGCGGCTCCTCCTGGAACGCGAGGGCAAGCTGCAGGGGACGTCCCGAACCAGAGCCCAGGCCACCATCGCCGAACTCTATCGCCAGGGCGGCGACGGCCAGGGTGCCGCTAAGTTCCGGAAAGCGGCCCGGATAGGCTTCGAGAAGAACGGCGGCGATCAGGATCCGGCGATGAAAGACGCTCTGGCCGGGATGGAATTCGGCTTTCTGGCGGGGCAGTACCGGGACTACATGGACCTGCAGCTAGGGGGAAGCATCGACGACGCGATCGTCCGCCGGAAGGGGGATCTCCTCGGTTCCCTGCTCAAGGGCTACCACAAGGTCATGAAGCTGCAGAGCCCCGAGTACGCCCTGGCCGCCTGCAACCGGGCCTGCGAGGTCAACCACGAATTCGCCCGATTCCTCCGGGGCGCCCCCCTGCCCGAGTTGACGCCGGAACAGCAGGAGCAGTATGCCGGCATCGTCGCCGAAAAGGCCGCCGGCTACGAGGAGAAGGGGGACGACTACCTGCAGAACGCCATCGAAATGGCCCGCAAATGGGAGATCTGCGACGCCGATCTGGCCGCCTATTTCCGCCGGAACGGCGGGGGCGGGCAGGCGGCGGCCCCGACCGTCGAGACCGGCCCGGAATGGCTGGCCGATCCCGGCCTGAAGGGGCTCCACCTGCAGGCCCTGGAGAAACCGGGCGATCCCGGCCGTCTGCAGGCGCTGGCGGTCCGGTACCTGAAGAGGGGCGACTACCGCCATGCCATCCTGATCGCCCAGAGGGCCCTGGAGGGGGCGGGCGACGACGATCCCGCCGGCAAGGCCTCCCTGTACAACACCCTGGGGGTGGCCTACCTGTACTGCAACGAGGACCAGATCGCCAAGGACGCCTTCCACAAGGCCATCGCCTGTCAGGCCGACCACCGGGCGGCGCGGGTGAACCTGGCCGGTATCTACCAATACTACGAGCATATGGGCAAGGCCCGGACGATTTACATGGACCTGGGCGTGAGCATGCCCTCCGCGCCGAACGATGAACTGATCCACCCGAGATCCAGGGAGTACTACCATGCCTTCAATCGATTCGCTCAGCAATAATCCAGGTTCCCGGCTGCGGATTCTGCCCCTGCTGCTGTGCCTTCTCCTTTGCGCCTGCGGGGGGGGCGGGGGGGGCGAATCGGATCCGCCCGGATCGGATGCCCCCGATCCGGCGGCCTGGGAGCAGACGCCCCTGCTGCCGGTGGCGGCGGCGGGCCTGACGGTCCCCTCGGTGGCAGCCGCCCCGGCCGGCGACGGCCAGGTCCACATCGCCTACTTCGAGGGCACCGGTCTCGCCGAGCGGCCCCACGGGGTCACCTACCTGAAATTCGATCCCGAGGCCGCATATAGGGATGGCGGATCGGACCTCGCGGGGGAACGGGTGGCGGCGGTCGATACGGGCAACGGCCTGAGCCTCGCCGCCGGTGCCGGCGGCGAACCGGTCCTCCTTTACCAGGGGGGGCAGGCCCGGCAGTGCGGCAACGCCCAGCAATCCGACGCCATGTTCAGCCTCCCGGCGGGGGGCGGGTGGCAGGAGTACACAGCGGCCATCGGCGAGAACCCCCGCAACCCGGTCTTCCAGGACGGCCTCGCCGGGGCCGGGATGGCGGCGGCGGTGGACGGCCAGGGTCTGCTCCACGCCGTCTACCAGTTCTACTACGAAGGGTGCGACGCCATGAACTTCCGCTACCCGGACCTGCGCTACGTGCTGATCGACCCGGCCAACCCGAGTGCCCCGGGGCTCGAAGAGACGGTCGAGGGCAATGATTACGAGGAAAATAACGAACAGATCAACGTGGGCGACCACGCCGCTGTCGTTCTCGACGGCGCCGGCAACCCCGCGGTCTTCTACTACGCCGAACTGTCCGACGGAACCCGGGGGTTGCGGGCGGCCCGCAAGGTCGACGGCGAATGGGTCCGGGAGTGGGTCGAGACAGGCTGCGCGGTGGGCGGGGTCAGCGCCGCCTGGTCCGAAGTCGAAAACCGGGTAGTGGCGGCCTATTACGTCAAGGACTACGACGACGGCCGGGACGACGAGGACTGCCTGCGCTATGCCAGGGAGGGGGACACCGGCTGGACGACCGAGACCGTCGACGACAGCCGCCGGGTCGGGGCCGACTGCAGCCTCGGTTTCGACGGTGCCGGGCAGCCGCTGATCGCCTACCGGGAGATGGCGTCCCACGCCGGCTACTCCTTCCAGGACCTGAAGCTGGCCCGTCTCGACGGTTCGGCCTGGAGCCGGGAGACGGTGGCGACGGCCGGGGACATCGGCTACTTCAACAGCGTGTGGGCCGACGAACAGGACAGGGTCGTCATCGCGAGCTACTCCNNGGGGGGCAAAACCGAAACCCCTGTCTCACGCAAAGCCGCAAAGACGCAAAGAAAAGCGACAAAATCGCGGCTTATGGTTTTCCTTTGCGCCCTTTGCGTCTTTGAGTGATGAAATGGTCTCCCCTCGCTACCTACTTCGGCGTCGATGCGCCATGATGGAGAGAGAGAAACTTTCCATCAACGAGGAGCGAGAGGAGACC